>JAFZDV010000171.1 GCA_017560955.1 Anaerotignum sp. | reverse complement strand
AACAGACCTATCTGTCTGGTAGGCGGCGGTACAGCTATGATCGGTGACCCTTCCGGTAAAGCTGATATGCGTAAAATGATGACTGTTGAAACAATCGACTACAATGTATCCTGCATCAAAAACCAGCTGTCCCGTTTCATCGACTTCAATGAAGGCGAAGGCGGTGCGATCATCGTAAACAACGGCGACTGGCTGAGAAACCTGAACTACATCGAATTCCTGCGTGATGTAGGCGTACACTTCTCTGTAAACAGAATGCTGGCTGCAGACTGCTTCAAAACAAGAATGGAAAAAGAAGCTGGTCTGTCCTTCCTGGAATTCAACTACATGATCATGCAGGGTTACGACTTCTACGAACTGAACCAGAGATACAACTGCTCCCTGCAGATGGGCGGTAACGACCAGTGGTCCAACATCATCGCAGGTGTTGAACTGATCCGTCGTAAATCTCAGAAACCCGCTTACGGCATGACATTCAAACTGCTGACAAACTCCGAAGGCGTGAAAATGGGTAAAACAGTTTCCGGCGCTGTATGGCTGGATCCCGAAAAAACAACACCTTACGATTTCTACCAGTACTGGAGAAACGTTGGTGATAAAGACGTTGAAAAATGTCTGGCTCTGCTGACATTCCTGCCCATGGATGAAGTTCGTCGTCTGGGTGCTCTGGAAGGTGCAGAAATCAATAAAGCAAAAGAAGTTCTGGCATTTGAACTGACAAAAATCGTTCACGGCGAAGAAGAAGCAACAAAAGCACAGGAAGCTGCAAAAGCACTGTTCGGCAAAGGCGCTGCAACAGCAGATGCCCCTTCCACAGAAATCCCCGCTGCTGATTTCGCAGAAGGTATGGATATCCTGACACTGCTGACAACAATCAAAGTTGTTCCTTCCCGTTCCGAAGGCAGACGCGCTGTTCAGCAGGGCGGTGTAAAACTGGCTGAAAAAGCTGTAACAGATGTTGACTTCAAAGTAACAACAGATATGTTCACAGATGGCAAACTGCTGGTGCAGAAAGGTAAGAAAACATTCCACAATGTAATTCTGAAATAATCTGACAACAAAATCAATCAGGCACTCCGAATGGAGTGCCTTTTCTTTTTCACAAAATATATTCATGTTTCACTTGTATTTTTTCAAATACAATATTATAATGTACTTAAGAAAATACACTTCAGCCCCATTTCGGCTGCGACTTTATCATAAAAGAAGGAGGAATTGTGTATGGCAAAGAAAGTATTAATGTTAGCAGGCGATTTTACAGAAGATTATGAAACAATGGTACCTTTCCAGGCAATGGAAATGCTGGGCTATCAGGTTGATGCTGTCTGTCCCGATAAAAAAGCAGGCGATGTGATCCGTACAGCAATTCATGACTTTGAAGGCGAACAGACATATTCCGAAAAAAGAGGTCACAATTTCGCACTGACAGCTGATTTTGATTCCGTAAATGTAGCTGATTACGAAGGCCTGTTCATCACAGGCGGCCGTTCTCCTGAATATCTGAGACTGACCCCCAGAGTAATTGAAATCGTACAGGAATTTTTCGCAGCAAATAAACCCGTAGCGGCTATTTGCCATGGTCCTCAGATTTTAACAGCGGCAAATGTACTGAAAGGCAAAAAAGCAACTGCATATCCCGCAGTTGGTCCCGATATCACATTAGCAGGCGGCGAATATGTTCCCGTTGAAGCAAACGAAGCAGTAGTAGATGGTAATCTGGTAACCGCTCCTGCATGGCCCGGTGACGCCGCAGTTACAAGAGAATTTGTAAAACTGATGGGCGCAAAATGGGAAATCTAAAAAATTCCGATAAATCTTTTTTTCATAAACATCTTCCCATAAAAGAGGGAGAGCCACAGGCTCTCCCTCTTTCCCTTTATAATTCCACAGGAATTTTTTCTTCTATCCAGACCTTCCCCACCTGCACACCGCAGTCATAAGCAAGGATCTTTACTCCTGCCTCTGCCGCTTCTCTCAGTGCAGCCGTAAAGTTTTTATCTCTTTCTTCATTGGGACGAAATGCTTTTGTCCCTTTCATCTGGATCACAAACAGAACTGCAGCCTCATACCTCTCTTCTTTCGCCTTGATCAGTTCTTTCAGGTGCTTCGCACCTCGTTCTGTAGGCGCATCCGGAAATTTTGCGATACCATCTTCCTCTAATGTGACTCCTTTTACCTCGATAAACCCTTTTTTCTCCTCCTTCTGATAATAAATATCAAAACGGGAATTTTCATATTTCACTTCTCTTTTCAGAAAATCCACTTCTCCGATTTCTTCAATTTTTCCTTCTGCCAGTGCCTCTGCCGCCATCTGGTTCGGGGCCTGCGAATCCATATTGACCAGAACATCCCCTTTATAAACGGCAATCAGAGAGTATTTTGTCTTTCTCCCCTCTTTGTCCGCTTCCCCCAGAAAAACTCTCGCTCCTTCCAGTAAAAGTTCCTTGCATCTACCTGTATTTTTTACGTGCACCATTTCTTCCTGTCCATTCAGGTCCACAAAAGCCGTGAAACGGTTGACTCTACGCAGGAATCTGGCCTCCACCATTTTTCCGTATTCCATATTT
>JAFZDV010000170.1 GCA_017560955.1 Anaerotignum sp. | reverse complement strand
GTCATCATCCCCGTTTCCAATGTGAAGGATCTGGTGCTGAAGGATGAAGTGGTGGAAGCAGTGAAGGAAGGTATGTTCCATATCTATCCCATCGCTCATATCGATGAAGGCATCGAACTTCTGATGGGCGTTCCTGCAGGCAAAAAGAATAAAGCAGGAAACTTCCCTGCAAATAGTGTCCATGGTAAGGTCATGAAAAAACTGAAAGTCTTTGATAAACGCTCTCAGGGACAGGAAGTTTAAATAAAAATATACAGAAAAAGGGCTGATTGGGAACAATCGGCCCTTTTTTTCGACTAAATTATTAAGAATTTCTTTCAATCTGCGAAAGGTTCTTTTTTTTTCTGACTTTTGTGCTATACTTCATAATGAAGAATTATGGCGAAAAATGCGCTTTACATAATACAAATCAGGAGGAATACAGATGAGAAGTAAGTGGAAACGACTTCTGCTGACAACAATGGCAGTGGGGATGCTTTCATCCGTCACAGCTTTTGCGGCAAATGTCAGCATGAATTTGCGTTATAACGGAAAAAATCATGCCTATAATGCACCTGAGATCAAGGTGACTATTGACGGCAAAACCATGGCACCAAAGGACATGCCTGCGGTTTCCATCGACGGCAGAACGATGCTGCCTATGCGTCAGATCGCAACAGAACTGGGCTGCGAAGTGGTATGGAATGAAGCGGCACAGCAGGTGTATGTCATCAATGATGACTATACACTGGTGTTTGAGATCAATGATAAAATCGGCTATCAGAATGGCGGCGAATTCAAAATGGATGTGCCTCCCATGATCGTAAATGACAGAACCATGCTGCCTGTCCGTGCATTGGCAACAGCGCTGGATCTGGATATCACATGGGATGACTCCAGCCGCACAGTGAAAATCGCTACAAAAAAAGCGGCAGCAAAACCTCCCGTAACACCTTCTGTGAAACCTGAGGCAAATTACATTACGCTGAATAAGGTTTCTGTTCCTGCGGACAAAACAGCAGGTCAGGTATTTACCATTCAGGCAAATGGCAAAATCAAGGACTGGGAAGAAGTGCTGGTTTCCAACGATAAGATCGTGCTGGATTTCCATGGTGCAAAGAGTGGCCTTGCCTCCAAAATCACAACAACAAACAGTTCTATCGTTTCTGCGGTGAGAACAGCGCAGCATACAGATGCAAATGGCGAAACCTATACTCGCGTTGTGCTTGACCTGACGGCAAAGAAAACTTACAGCGTAACAGAAAATGCAGATGGCACAAAGGTCATTGTGACTTTTGATAAAGTAGAGGTAGAGGATATTTCCTGCAGCCATAAAAACGAAAAAGATATCATTGAAATTGAAAGTGACGGTGCATTAGGTGCAAATGTGTTTGCGCTTTCTGACCCTGCGCGTATCGTTGTGGATATCCCTAATGTGAAGTCTGAACTGAAGGATACGCTGAATGTGAAGGCTCTGAAATATGTATTTTCCGGCAGAAGCGGCATGTTTACAGATACCACACTTCGACTGGTATTTGAAACAGGCGACCTGACAGAATTTAGTTACAGTGAAGACAGCAATGGCGGCACACTGACGATCTTCCGTTCTTCTCTGCAGAATATGACTTATAATGGCAGCAAGGATGTGCTGTATCTGACAAAGGAATCTTCTTTTAAAACAGGCAATGTGAAATTTGAAGATCATTATCTGAACGGTTATTTTGATGTGGTATTGCCCAAGGACCTGTCTGACGTATATGGAGAAGGTACATATCATATCGGCGACGATGTGATCGAAAGTGTGGAAGTGATCACAAAGAGTGGCAAAACGACACTGCGTTTCTGGCAGAACCGCATCAGCTGCTACAGCATCAAGGAAGAATCTGACAGATATGTGATTCAGGTGAAGAATCCACAGGATGTTTACGATAAAGTCCTTCTGCTGGATGCAGGCCATGGTGGTAAGGATCCTGGCGCCAGCGGCAATGGGCTGGTAGAAAAAAATCTGACGCTGACTATGCTGCAGAAGGTAAATGCAGAACTGGATAAGGATATCAAGGTATATCTGACCAGAAACAGCGATACATATCCAGATAACAACAGCCGTGCGAGAAATGCAAACCAGATCGCCGATGCCATGGTTTCCATTCATATGAATGCGGCGGAAAATAAACTGATAAATGGTACAGAAACACTGTATAAAAATCATTCCAATGATACAGGGGAAACACTGACCAGCAAACAGCTGGCAACACTCATTCAGAACAGCATCATTGATGCTACAGGCAATAACAACCGTGGTACAGTGCATCGTACAGATCTGCTGATCCTGAATGGTACAACAGTGCCTGCAGTTATTGTAGAAGTGGCATTCCTTTCCAATGTAGGTGATGCGCTGAAGCTTTCTCAGGAAGATTATCAGGATATCGTGGCAAACGCGATCGCAGATGCTATCGAAGATGCCTTTGATGACTATAAACTCAGATAATATGATAGGACCATGACGGAAACGTTGTGGTCTTTTTCTATTTCTTTTGGAGAAAATATGTTATAATAAAAGGTATGAAAAACAAAAGGAGGAATAAATCATGAATCGTTTTGACGGCAGAAAAGTGGACGAACTGCGTCCTGTGAATATCATCAAAGACTTTACCCGCTATGCGGAAGGCTCTGTTCTGATCGAATGGGGCAACACAAAGGTGTTGTGTAATGCATCTGTAGAGGAAAATGTGCCTCCCCACAAAAAAGGAACAGGTGAAGGCTGGGTAACAGCGGAATATTCCATGCTGCCCCGTGCCACAGCAAGCAGAAATAAAAGAGATATCAACAAATTGAAACTGAATCAGCGTTCTACAGAAATTCAGCGTCTGATCGGCAGAGCCCTGCGTGCGGCGGTGAATTTTGAAGAACTGGGCGAAAGAAGCATCACTGTAGACTGTGATGTTATCCAGGCGGATGGCGGCACAAGAACAGCATCTATCACAGGCGGTTTCGTGGCGTTGGCTCTGGCTTGCCAGAAACTGGTGAACGAAGGCCTGATCGAAAAAATGCCTCTGCACAGATATATTTCTGCGGTCAGTGTTGGTGTGGTAGATGGTGTGGCTATGGCAGACCTTTGTTATGAAGAAGACTCTGCGGCAGAAGTAGATATGAACATCATTATGACAGACGAAGGTAATTTTGTAGAAGTACAGGGTACAGGTGAAAATGGCACATTTACACAGGAACAGCTGCTGGAACTGCTGGCTCTGGGCAGAAAAGCAACTGCAGAACTGAAAGAAATGCAGCAGGCGGCTCTGGGTGGTCTGGAACTGAAATAAGGAGGAAAATATGGAAACCATTATTTTCGCAACAAAAAATAAAGGCAAAATCAAGGAGATCAATGCCATTCTGGCGGATATGGATGTGAATGTGATTTCCATGGAAGATGCAGGCATCACGATCGATGTGGTGGAAGACGGCACAACATTTGAAGAAAACTCCATGAAAAAAGCGGTTCAGATCATGGAAGTCAGCGGCAAAATCACACTGGCGGACGATTCCGGTCTGGAAATTGATGCTATGGATAAAGCCCCCGGTGTATATTCCGCAAGATTCATGGGTGAAGACACACCTTATCCTGAAAGATTCAAGGCGATTTTTGAAAAACTGGATGGAGTTCCTGAAGAAAAAAGAACAGCACGTTTTGTCAGCTGCATTGCAGCGGCTTTCCCTGACGGCAGAAGACTGAC
>JAFZDV010000169.1 GCA_017560955.1 Anaerotignum sp. | reverse complement strand
AAAATTTATCACTTCTCAGGAACTGGAAGATATGTATCCTGACCTGACATCCAAAGAAAGAGAACACGAAATCTGCCGTAAATACAAAACAGTATTCATCATGCAGATCGGTGATATTCTGCGTTCCGGCAAACCCCACGACGGCAGAGCTCCCGACTATGATGACTGGCAGCTGAACGGCGACCTGCTGTTCTACAACCCCGTAATGGACAATTCCATTGAACTGTCCTCCATGGGTATCCGTGTAGACGCTTTCACTCTGGATCAGCAGCTGAAAAAAGCTGGCTGCGATGACCGCAGAGAACTGACATACCACAAAATGCTGCTGGAAGGCAAACTGCCCTGCACAATCGGCGGCGGTATCGGTCAGTCCAGACTGTGTATGCTGCTGCTGGGTAAAGCCCACATCGGCGAAGTACAGTCCTCCATCTGGGATGAAGAAACAATCGAAACATGCAAAGCTGCAGGCATTGCACTGCTGTAAAATCAATGGCCCATACCTTTTCGGTATGGGTCTTTTTTTGCATCATTTTATCGATTTTCATAATACGAACATTCAATTTATTGAAATTTACAAAAGATACCTCCTGTGCTAATATTGGTACATAGTTTTAAAAATCTAACAGGAGGCAGAATCATGGAATTGCGTAATTTAGTTACTTTTTTGAAAATCGTTGAAACCGGCAGTTTTTCCAAAGCTGCAGAACAGCTGCGCTATTCCCAGTCTACTGTTACTGTTCAGATCCAGCAATTGGAAGAAGAACTGAATGTTCAGCTCTTTGACCGTATCGGCAAAAAAGTTTATATCACCGAAAAAGGTCGCGAACTGGAGATTCATGCCCAGAAAATGATCGAACTTTCCCAGAAAATTGCTGCCATCGGCGGTGAAGAACAGGAACTGCAGGGCACACTGCGTATTGCTGCTCTGGATTCCCTCATCACCTACACACTTCCTGCAGCCCTGCGTGAATTCCATGTCCGTTATCCTAAAGTAGATATCATCGTAAAAACAGCAGACAATGTGTTCGATGCTGAACGTCAGCTCTCTCAGAATGAAGTTGATCTGGCGATCATCACTCATGATAAACGCAGCACAAAACATTTTGTGAAAACACTCCTGAAGGAAACACATTTCTTTTTCGCTGCATCTCCTGCACACCCTCTGACCAAAAAAGACACCATCACTTTGTCAGAAGTTGCGGAAAACGATGTGATCATCACAAATCAGCAGTTCTATTTTTCCGACATGTCCAACGAGGACACTAAGAAAACACTGGATTATATCATCAAACCTCGTTTTGACATCTGGAATCCCATCGGTGCTCTGGAACTGGCTAAGCAGGATTGTGGTATTGCACTCCTGCCCCACTACCTCATTCAGAATGCTGTGGAAAAAGGCGAACTCTGTATCCTGAATGTGCCTGAACTGCACTTCCCTGTATGGCTGCAGCTGCTCCACCATGAACAGAAAGCCATTACTCCTCAGATGAGTGCCTTCTACAGACTGATGAAGGAAATTTATCAGAACTAAAACCTTTATTTTATAAAACAGATCATCAGACGGCTCATGATGATGCTAATATCTTATTTTGCTCAGACAGGCAGTTTCATGTTACATGGAACTGCCCTTTCCTTTTTCGGCAAAATATTCCCGATTCTTCTGCACTGATTCCGAAGATGGCTGCAATACACCTGCCATTTCGTTATACATCTTTGCCCTCTCCCAATCCCCCAGCCTGTCATAACAGACACAAAGCTGGATACAGGGCAGATAGCCATAACATTCCTCCTGCACAAAAGCGCCTTTTCCTGTACGTTTATCTGCTTTTAATGCATTTTCATACCAGAACACCGCTGTTTCCCAATCTTCTTTTTCAAAAAAGTATCGGCCCATATCACAGCAATGCTCTCCTGTTGGAGGCGCCAAGCGCAGCCCCTGCAAAAGAGCATCGAAAGCCATTTCTCTTTCTCCCATTGCGTACAGACTGTAAGAAAGAATACGCACTGCCTCCAGTTTATTTTCCAGCCAACCTTCTTTTTCCTTCAGAAATCCATCCAGTACCTCCACCGCTGTTTCATACTTCCCATGATAAAAACATTCCCGACCATAATAGAATTGTTCTCTCGGATTCAGTTTCTTTCCTTCGGACAGTACTTTTTCATATATTTTCAGATTACGATCAGAATAGGCTGCACTTTCTTTCCGATGCTCAAAATGTATATCCACATATTCTATCAATCCAAAAGGGGCGATCACTTCATGGACATATCCCTGCCAGTTTGCCTGCGGACAGTTTCGGACGAGCCGCTCCCGATAATAGGAAAATTTCGGTTTTCCAGTTTCATCGAAAGCCGCATCATACAGCATCATCACTACGTCTTTCGGTTCTTTCTCCAATTTCTCTTTCAGACCAAAAAATTTCCGTTTTTCCACAACCGGAAATACATCGTCCGCATCCATCCACAAGAGATATTCTCCCGTTCCCTTGGAAAAGGCGAAATTTCTGGCAGCAGAAAAATCATCGCACCATGGAAAATCATATATTCTATCTGTAAATCGGGTTGCGATTTCTTTCGTTCTGTCTGTCGAACCTGTATCTACAATAATGATTTCATCCACCACATCTCTGATGCTTTCCAGACACCTTCCTAACACCATTTCTTCATTTTTCACGATCATACATAAACTGATGGTCACCATATCAGCCGCTCCTTTCCTTCTTTTCAGTCTATGCAAGGACATTGAAATGGTGTTTTCGGCAAATAAAAAAGGCCCCAAAATGGGGCCGTTTTTATTATATTTATGCTTCTTGCTGAACACATCTCTGACAAACAAGTTCGTCCTGTTTTTTTCTGTCTTCGATGGCTTTTTTCGCAACCATGTCTTTT
>JAFZDV010000168.1 GCA_017560955.1 Anaerotignum sp. | reverse complement strand
GAGATAATCCCAGAGAACCACCGATGATAAATACCATATGGCTGACACCAGAAACACCTTTTTTTGCCATGAAATCTGCCAGCTCTTCAGAAGAAAGCATCTTACCTTCTACTGCCAGTGCCACCACAAAGGCATCATCCTTCACATTTTTCAGGATACGCTGACCTTCTTTGTCCTTCACTTCCGCTTCCTGGGCAGGGCTCATAGTTTCGGGGGCTTTTTCATCTGCCAGTTCGATAATATCCAGTTTCATATAACGGCTGAGACGCTTGCTGTATTCCGCAATGGCATCTCTCCAGTATTTTTCTTTTAATTTGCCGACACAAATGATCGTAACCTTCATAACGACCTCCTGTTACAGTTCCACTTTCACACCATTACGGAAACGGCTGGCCATATCCATTCGCAGGTGTGTACCCACTTCAATGCGATTGTTTCGCAGGATATTTTCTACCGTTTCATAGGCAAGGTGGGGATTGTTATTATCTTCACTCAGATGCCCCAGAAAAACATATTTCAGTTTATCTGTTCGAATCTCTGAAAGAAGTTCCCCTGCCGCCACATTGGACAGGTGGCCTCTTTCACCCAGAATACGCTGTTTCAGGTTCCAGGGATAAGGCCCTCTTCTCAGCATTTCAATATCATGATTGGATTCCAGAAGGAGCAGATCGCTGCCCTCCAGATTTTCACGGAGCGTATCTGTTGCATGACCGATATCTGTTGCCAGCGTGATTTTCTTTTCTCCTGCATAAATACTGTAACCCACAGGTTCTGCCGTATCATGGGGGATTTCAAAAGGCTTCACGCAGATATCATTGATGGGGCACATCTCATCCGCATAAATGATATGCTTATTGCTGGGAGCGATTTTCCCCAGACTGCCTTCCATGGCCGCCCATGTTTCTGCCGTAGCAAAAATGGGAATATCGAACCGTCTGGACAGGATGCCCGCTCCTTTGATATGGTCCACATGCTCATGGGTAATGAACAGTGCATCGATATCATTGCCTGTCAGTTTCAGTTCTGCCAGACCTTCCTCGATCTTCTTGCCGCTGATGCCTGCATCGATCAGGATTTTTGTGTGGTCAGAGCCAATATATGTACAGTTGCCGCTGCTACCGCTGGCGATGGTGCAAAATTCCAGCCGCAAGATGATCACCTCTTTTCACTAAGAAGGGCCTCGATGTTCTCGAAGCCCATAAAGTTCTGATTATTCGCCTTTGATACGCACGATTTCTGCGCCCATAGCGTTAAATTTATCTTCGACATGCTCATAGCCTCTGTCGATATAGCGAACACCACTGATGGTTGTTTCGCCTTCTGCTGCCATTGCCGCAAGGATCATAGCCGCACCTGCACGCAGGTCTGTTGCTGTTACTTCTGCGCCATGGAAGTTTTTGATGCCGTGGATGGTTGCTTTTCTGCCTTCGATATCCACATTCGCACCCAGTTTACGCAGTTCATCCATGTACTGATAACGATTTTCCCATACATTTTCTGTCAGGATGCTTGTGCCGTTGCAGACTGCCAGCAGTGTGGCGATCTGAGGCTGCAGGTCTGTAGGGAAACCGGGGTAAGCCATTGTTTTTACATTAACTGCTTTCAGAGGTTCATCCGCCATAACACGGATAGAATCTTCCCATTCCGCAACTTTTACATTCATTTCATCCAGCTTTGCTGTCAGAGAGTCCATGTGTTTGGGAATGATATTTTTTACCAGCACATCGCCACCAGTGATCGCTGCTGCGATCATGTATGTACCGGCTTCGATCTGGTCGGGAATGATTGTGTACTGTGCGCCTTTCAGTTCAGGAACGCCTTTGATACGGATCACATCAGTACCAGCACCCTTGATATTTGCACCCATCATGTTCAGATAGTTTGCTGTATCTACAACATGGGGTTCTTTTGCTGCGTTTTCGATTGTTGTTGTGCCTTCTGCCATAGCAGCAGCCAGCATTACGTTGATTGTTGCGCCTACGCTCACCTGATCCATGTAAATAGATGTACCAACCAGTTTTTCTGCATAAGCTTTAACCATGCCATCTTCTTCGATGACTGTTGCACCCAGCGCACGGAAACCTTTCAGGTGCAGGTCGATAGGTCTTTTGCCGAAGTTACAGCCGCCGGGCATGGAAACTTCCGCTTTTTTGTAACGACCCAGCAGGGCACCGATCAGGTAATAAGAAGCGCGCATTTTGGATACGCTTTCAAAATCTGCTTTGTAGTTTACACCTTCGTTACAGTCGATTTCCAGTGTGTGTTCATCAATAAATCTGCATTTGCCGCCCATTTCTTCGATGGTATGGCAGATATTTCTAACATCTTCGATTGCAGGCAGGTTTTCCAGAACGCTGACACCAGTTGCCATAACTGCTGCAGGGATCACTGCTACAGCCGCATTTTTTGCGCCGCTTACAGTTACTTCACCTTTCAGTCTTTTACCGCCTTTTACAACGAGTTTATCCATAAAAACATACATCCTTCCAATTTTCCTAAAGGACAATCTATATCACGGAAACTGCGAAAAAGTCCGCTGTTCCTCAAAAAATAGCATACTTCGCCTTATAACATTGGGATTATATCATAAAATCGTTCCTCTGAAAAGTATTTTTTTCGGGAAGCCTTGATTTTCTGGGAAAAACAGAAAAAAATAAGGATACTTTTCAGTATCCCTATTGTTGTTATACGAATGTCTGGAATGCGAAGTAACCTAATACCAGAATACCCAGAATAATACGATATACACCGAAAACCGCAAAACTGTGTCTGCGAACATATTCCATCAGGCCT
>JAFZDV010000167.1 GCA_017560955.1 Anaerotignum sp. | reverse complement strand
GGAAACCGCCATTTTTACAGTGATTTCTGTACCGACTTTAGTTTCTACCATTGTTTCATAGTGAACGCCTTTGAAAAGAACGGATTTTACCACGCCTTTCAGTTTACCTTCGCCACGGGGAACGATATCAAGGTCTTCAGGACGGATAACAACATCAACGATTTCATTTTTATTGAAACCGTAGTCTACGCAGTCGAATCTTCTGCCTTCGAATACAACTTTATAATCGTCTACCATCATACCTTCGATGATATTGGATTCACCGATGAAGTTTGCAACGAAAGTATTCACAGGTTCGTTGTAGATGTCTGTGGGAGAACCGATCTGCTGAATTTCGCCTTCATTCATAACTACGATCTTATCGGACATAGTCAGGGCTTCTTCCTGATCGTGTGTTACATAGATGAAAGTGATACCAACTTCCTGCTGGATCTTTTTCAGCTCGTGCTGCATTTCTTTTCTCAGTTTCAGGTCCAGTGCGCCCAGAGGTTCATCCAGCAGCAGAACGCTGGGTTCATTTACCAGAGCACGGGCAATGGCGATACGCTGCTGCTGACCGCCGGACATAGCAGTAACGCTTCTGTCTGCGTATTCTTCCAGATTCACCAGTTTCAGCATACGTTTTACTTTCTGCTCGATGATATCCTTAGGTTCTTTTTTCAGTTTCAGACCGAATGCAATGTTGTCATATACATTCATGTGAGGGAACAGGGCGTATTTCTGGAATACTGTGTTTACCTCTCTTTTATAAGGGGGCATTTTGGAAATTTCCTGACCGTCGAAAATGACCTGACCCTGATCGGCATTCAGGAAGCCGCCGAGGATACGCAGCAGTGTTGTTTTACCGCAGCCGGAGGGACCCAGCAGGGTAACGAATTCATTTTCATAAATATCCAGATTGATGCCCTTCAGAACGACTTTACCGTCTTCATAGCTTTTTACGATGTTTTTGAACTGAATGAGTTTTTTCTTCATTTCATGTCCTCCTATATGTTAAAACAAGGGGGGTGTGGAAACCCACAGCACCTTTGCAGTTGTTTTCTTTTCATTCTTCAGATAATGTCTGGTTTTCCCCGAAAGGTAGAAGGTTTCGCCCTTATGGACGATATGTCTGTCCTCCCCTGCCATCAGGATAACGGCACCCTCCAGCACATAGCCGAATTCTTCGCCGCTGTGGGGATCCATCACAAAACTTTCACCGCCCTGAGGCAGTTCAATGAGGATGGGTTCCATTTCGTTTTTCTGGGTGTTGGGAACGATCCAGCGAATGGTGTAATCCTCTCTTTCATCCACAAAGAAGTCTTCCTTGTGGAATACCAGTTTTTCTTCTTTTTCTTCCTTGAAAAATTCCGCCAGTGTTGTGCCCAACGCCTCAAGGATATCATTTAATGTAGCGATGGAGGGGGATGTCAGGTCGCGCTCCATCTGGGACAGAAAACCCTTCGTCAGTTCGCTGCGGCTGGCCAGTTCTTCCAGCGTCAAGCCCTTTTGTATGCGTAGTTGTTTTATTTTCTGACCGATTTCCATGGCCTGCATCTCCTTTTCTCTCGTATTTTTGTCTCAAAATATGGCATATTTCTGCCAGTTTAATAAATTATACCCAATTTCTCCCGAAATGCAATAGATATGAAACAAAAAATTTGATTTATTAAACTTTTCACGATATAAAACAAAAAATTGTTCCGTTTTCGGTGCATTTTGTATGATTCCCTTTATTTCAAGGGATTTCTTACATGAAATCAAATCATTTATATACTTTTGTTTACAAATATTAAACTCAGAAAGAATGTTATATAAACCAAAAGGCTTGTTTTCGGCATTTTAGGGAAACGGGATTTTTTCCGAAAAATAAAAGCCCCCGATTTCGTGGATCGGGGGATAATGGGGATAATACTTTGTTTGGAAGCTAATTGTTGTACGCTAGGAAGTATAACTGAAATATATTTCATTGTCAATGCAATTTTTCACACTTCTATATTAAAATAATGAAATATTTTTTATTTATCCATGTGTGATTTATTTTTCCATTCTTCCGCCTGACGCAGGCTATCTTTTTTCCCGAAAGTCTGCTATATTTAAGGCTGAACGATTTTATGATGACTTATGAAAGGAGCCTTTTTATGGACTTTAATAAACTTGCAGAAATGCGCGACCGCGATAACTTATTTGCCGCTTTCCTTGGCATCAAAACAAAAAAAGTAGAAGAAGGTTATGCAGAAGTAGAACTGGAACTGCGCCCCGAATTCATGAACGCTACCAACGTGGTACACGGCGGCTGCCTGTATACGCTGGGCGATGTGGTTTCCGGCACAGCAGCTTCTTCCTTTGGCACAAAGGCTGTAACTGTTTCCGGTGAATATCAGTATCTTTCCGCAGCAAAGGATACAGAAAAAATCAAAGCCGTTGCCAGATGCTCCAAATCCGGCAAAACACTGCTCTTCTTCGATGTAGAGATCACAGACGATAAAGACAGACTGGTGGGCAAAGGTACTTTCGTGTACTACCGCCTGCAGAACATGCCCATCACTTTCGAAGACTAAGAAGGAAAGGGAAATGTCATGTCCGAACTGTTAGAAATCACCATGATCCTCTGTTTTGGCGCCTCCTGGCCCCTGAATGTAATCAAATCCTACAAAGTAAGAACTGCCAAGGGGAAAAGTCTGGCATTCCTTTGCCTGATTTTTCTGGGCTATATCGCCGGCATTGCCTCCAAATTTGCCAATGAGGCTTATATGGCGGCCTTCAGTGAAAAATGGTATGTGCTGTTTTTCTACTTCCTGAATCTGGCTATGGTAACAGCAGATATCCTGCTGTATTTCCGCAACAGAAAACTGGATAAACTGGCTGGTATCTGAAACAAAAAGACCGAATCTGAAACAGATTCGGTCTTTCTTTTTATCATAATAAAACTTTTTCATTGGGTTTCACTTCATAAACCACATCATTCACCGCAAACCACAGGCTTCTGTCGCTGTGATTCTGAATGTATCCATCGGTGATCTCCGCCTGTTCCATGGCTTTCAGATACTCGATCATCTCAATAGTGGTCATAGGAAGGATATCCTCCCGACTGCTGACAGTCTGGAAAATAGCCTCCATTCGCTCCCACATATTCTCCGTATCCAGGTCATAACTGTGGCCGACGATCTGGAACACTGCCAGTTCCTCGTCGGTTTCCAGAAACTGCGCTGTCAGTTCTTCCAGACATGCTTCACAATGGAAAACCGTTGCTTTCCAGCGATAATAATCCTTCTGAGGGCAGAAGGAATGGCTCATTTCAGAAATACGGCCGTATGCAAAACCGCATTCCTGCACGCAGGCCTCGATCATGTCACTGTAATAGTCAAAGGGAACGGCAAAACCTTTCACTTCCGTTTCAAACAGTGCCTCAAGGTTTCTTTTGTCCTGAGAAAGTTCCCACATGACACCTTCCCACGAAAGGTCATGCATATAGGGATGGTTCAGAGTGTGACTTGCCACTTCATGGCCTGCATATAAACCTTTCACCACATCTGCTCTGAGCCTTTTTACCACAAGACCTGTTTCGTGGGTCCATGCAAACTCGCTCTCCATCAATGCAGAATTCAGATTGAATGTCCCTTTCAATCCGTACTGATTCAGCAGCTCCACAAAACGGACATCCTGCAGAACCCCGTCATCGTATGTCACACTAAATGCTTTTTTCTTTCCATAAGGATATAATCTGCGAATCATAAGCACCTCTCCAGATTTCATTTAACAGCAGGAACCACTGCAGCAACAGGAATTTTTCTTTTCTTTGCCCTCAAAGAAATTCTTTAAGTTCTGAGGGATCGCATAAGGGTCTGCCTTTTCCCTTTCTGTAGCGGCAAACGCATTTTTCAAAATCGCCTCTGCCAGCATTGCCTTAGGCGGAATTTCATACGTTTTTCCCTCATATTCAAAAACTCTGCAGTCCACCTGTGTTCCGCTGATTTCACCGCAGCAGCCGCAGTCGGATTCTTTTACAACACCGCAGATATCTCTGCCATTCACTCTGATTGTTGGTGAAGAAACAAACTGATGCAAAGTTGCATCCACTTCTCCCATGATTTCTGTTTTACGATAGGCAATGCGGTATCCTGCAAGGACAAATGCAGGTGTTAACTCCTCGATCACTTCTTCCAGCACAGCATCTGTGCCAACGCAGCGGTCACAGGTATTCAGGTCCAGATATAAATAATCTATTCTGATCTCTTTCAATTTCTTTTTTGTCACCTCAGCAACAACTTTCCTATCGATTCTTTTTATCTTCATCGTTTCCTCCGCAATAATGTAATTCTTATCTCTCAAACTTCACCACATAAGCCCCCAGCACCTGTTTGCAAGGAATCTTCGCCGCATTTGCAACGGTAAAGGCCTCTTTGGGGTAAGCATTTTTCTCTTCTTCGGGGAACGCAGGCAAAGTCACGCCCGTACTTTCGCCAGATGCACCATTTTCCACGAGCCATCTGAACTGACAGTCGCAGTATTCCTTATTGGCAGTGATTTTTTCTGCCTGATGGAACTGCTCACCGAAATAACATCCGTCATTATCCTTTTCCGCAGGGCAGGAGCCTTCCACCCCAACACCCGTATAGGAAATTTCCAGCTGTTCTGTGCGGAATGTGGTTTTCTTGCCTTCTTTTTCGAAGGGTACATCTTCCCAGAAGCCGATATTGAGCCAGCCTCTGTTGCCATCCTTTTCCACGGGCGTATTGAATTCCAGATATCCC
Organism: Anaerotignum sp.; assembly: GCA_017560955.1. GTDB lineage: Bacteria > Bacillota > Clostridia > Lachnospirales > Anaerotignaceae > Anaerotignum_A. The sequence goes on along the minus strand of JAFZDV010000167.1, from coordinate 5,689 downwards.
GTTCTTTCATTCCTGATTTCTGCATTGATCCGCAGTACGGGACGCAGGGAAACAAAGCCCTCTGGCAGAAGTGCCCGCAGTCTGTCCTGTTCTGCGCCATATGCCATTACATACTGTTCTACCTTCATCGCCGACACCTCTTTTTCCATTCTCATTTTTCTTCATTATAGTCCATCTGACCCAATTTGGAAAGAAACACAAAAATTTGATAGAAAATGCAAAAAAGTATTTGACGATTCCGATATAATCTGATACAATAAAATCCTTGAGAGAGTTCTTGGAGAAGTACCCAAGTGGTTGAAGGGGATCGCCTGGAAAGCGGTTAGGTCGTTAATAGCGGCGCGAGGGTTCAAATCCCTCCTTCTCCGTCTTTTTTAAGCCGATGTGGCTCAATTGGCAGAGCAGCTGACTTGTAATCAGCAGGTTATCGGTTCGAGTCCGATCATCGGCTTTTTAATTTCATATGGCTCAGTAGCTCAGTTGGTTAGAGTGCCGGCCTGTCACGCCGGAGGTCGAGGGTTCGAGCCCCTTCTGAGTCGTCCTAAAAGATAAGATTTTGTATCTTATCTTTTTTTCTTGCAAACAGACATATGGAGGTATGAAAAAATGACAATGCAGAATCTTTCCGGCCCTATCATCGGCGCCGTTATCGGTTATTTTACTAACTACATTGCAGTAAAAATGCTGTTTTATCCCAGAAACGAAGTAAAAGTGTGCGGACACAAAGTCCCCTTCACCCCCGGTGCCATCCCCAAAGGAAAACCCCGACTGGCAAAAACAGTGGGTACTGTTGTTGCAAATACACTGCTCACAGAAGAAGATATCAGACAGAGAATCTTATCTCCCGAAACAGAAGATGCTGTGATCGATAAAGTCATGGATGAACTGTCTAAAAAGATTTATGTAGGCATGGGCAGGATCTGCTCCAACTACGAAGAATACGGCGATCTGAAAATGAACCTGTCCAATGCTTTCACAGATCAGATCATGGAGTCTATCCAAAAAATCGACCTGAAAAATACCATCACAACAGAAGCAGGCAGAGTCATCAAAGAAAAAGTGAACGGCACCATGCTTGCTATGTTCCTGAGCGATGAAATGCTGGATTCCTTCATTCAGCCTGTGGGTATGGAGCTGGAAAACTATATCGCGGAAAACGGCAGAGATTTCGTACAGAAAGAAGTGAATCAGAAAATCATGGTCTTCGAACAGAAATCCATCTTAAATCTGTGCGAAGAAATGCATGTTGAGGAAGAAAAAATCCGCGGAGCGATCCGTTCCATCTACCGCAATGCTTCCGCAGATGCCGTGAACGGCGTTCTGAAAAATGTTGATATCTCTTCCATGATCGAAGAAAAAATCAATGACATGAAAACAGAAGAACTGGAAAAAATGGTTCTGACTGTGCTGAAAAAAGAATTGGATACTATCGTAAATCTGGGTGCACTGATTGGTCTGATCCTTGGCAGTCTGAATACGGTTTTATAAAAAGAAAGAGTTGCTTTATAAGCAACTCTTTTTTATTCTTTCAGCTGAAAAACCAGCACTCGTTCCCTTGGGTCATCCCCCTCAAACAGGTCACTGCAGAGAATCTCATCATACAATTCCAGCCCATCCACTTCCATTAAATAGGAACGATATTCCTTCGACGGATAATAGAAAAACAGCAGTATTTCCCTTGGACTCTCACGGTAAGACTCTAAGATCCTATCCATCACCATACGGAGGATCTCCACGGAGAAAGGATTGAAGAAATAACATCTGTTCACTTCCGCAGGCACTTCATATTCTTCCGCTCCTGCCATCACGAAGGCTGTTTTTGCGCTGGAAATGGCTGTTTTCTGGTTTTCCACCACACTCTGATAGATCCGCTCATCATATTCGATGCCGATGGACTTTGCTTTTGTCTGATAGGAAAGGAAAAAGTCAACACGACCTTTTCCACATCCATAGTCCAGAACTGTATCTTTCTTGCGGATATGGCCTGTATTTGCCAATCGCTCCAGAACGGGGTACGGTGTCGGTTCGTATGGATAACAATATTGGCCTGCATTGGAATCATCCCGACCCGTTGTTTTGATCTGCAGGAGTTTATCCCATGTATTTTCGTTATCTGCCATGATTTACCTCAATTGATCAATCGTTTTTTACTTTTGCTTCCTGCAGGGATACTCGAATGCTGTTGTTTCGCACCGTCTGTACGCCCACTTCTGCGATAAGGAACAGTTCACTCCAATGGAAGAAATTTTGAATCCCGGCCTCGTTCATGGGGGACAGCACCTCTACATTTTCTTCGTTTACCCTCAGGATGAATGGATAATCTTTTTCTTCTGCTTTTCTGATTTTCACCTGCACTTCGATACCCCCATGTTTATAGCAATTCTTTGTTCTTTAAAAAATTTCATTATTTTTATACATTTTGAATGTAATATATATTAAGATAACGCTGCAGATTTGCTTGAATCAATTTTACATATTTGGAATAGCTAAAAATCACTCCCGGTTGGTCTAACCCTTCTGTATGACCAACACAACAAAATCTATCCGTTTCCGCACCGATATAGGTATCTACGGACTGAATCTGTCCATCCTGATTTTCCTTAATGATATTCATTAGTGTCAGTCCATCGCCAATATCATACATATCAACTTTTCGTTCCAAACTCTTATATTTGATCACGATTTTAGCCCCTTTAATAATTTCTTTATTCCATTACATATTTATTCCCAGATAATATTCGCTTTCTTTCTAGGTGCCGTACGCTGATATTTCACATCAGGCACACCCATCAGCATAACCGCTGCAAGATGCTGATTCTCCCTGATTTTCAGACGATCCTTAATTTCCTGTGTTCTATTAATCGCCCCCATCAGGAATCCGCTGTACAGAACACCAACACCCAAAGACTGTGCCATCAATTCAACAGAAGTAGCCGCCAGACCGCCATTCATAGGATTTTCTGTCAGCACCAGAACCATGGCATTTGCACCACAGAACAATCTGTCTTCATTGGGATCTGCATCATGTTTATCGCAGACGATACGCAGAAGTGGTGTATAAGGTCCCAACATTCCGCTGTCTACCATTTTACCAAGGGTATTCCACAGAATGGGCTTGATTTCTTCCATAGAATCCTGCACCACAACAAAGGAAACATCCTGTCGGTTCCCTGCTGTAGGGGTATATCTGCCTGCTTCCAGAATCATTTCCAGCGTTTCTTTGGGGATCGCATCAGGTTTGAACTGACGCACAGAACGGCGGAACTGCATAAAACGAAGAAGATTTTCAGGGTTCATTTTGCAGTTTTCATCATATTCATAAACCTCTTCCATGGGCAGGTCAGGAATAGAAACTGCATTTACAGGACAAACAGCCACACAATGTCCGCATTCAAAACAACTGCTGGAAACCTGCGCTTTGCCATCCTGTACGCTGAGCACGCTGTAAAAACAATCCTTCACACACATGCCACAGCCGATACATTTATTCTTATCAATAGATACCATGATTTCACACCTTCCCTTTCACCATTTCCGCACCCAAAGCAAATGCTTTTTTCTTTTCTTCAGGGAACACCGTTTCATGGCGTTTCTTTTTCGCCTCAGGATCAAAATATGTCCAGTTATATTTATCGTAATTGTCTACCTGCAAGGTATCGCCGCTGATCATCACTTCTGTAGGACCAACAAAGGTACTCAGCGCCCCCTTATAGTTTTCGATGATTTTGCCATAGCCTTCTGGTGTATAGAACTCCTCAGGGGCATTGCTTGTCATGATAAACAGAACAGGAATGAAATGCTCATTATAACACATGGGGTCCTGTTTATAACTGAGGGACTGGAAAATCAGGCGTTCATACAATGCTCTGACGCCAGCGCTGACATCCCCCAGATAATTGGGAGTGCCAATGATCAGACCATCCGCCTGACGAATTTCTTCCAGAACAGGGGCAAGACCATCCTGATAAACGCAAACACCCTTATGTTCAGGCAGTTTACAGCCAAAACAGGAGATACAGCCTGTAAATTTATCTAACTGATAAAGGTCGATCACCTTTACTTCTGCACCTTCCGATTCTGCACCCTTTGCCGCTTCACGAACCAAAGTGCCTGTATTCCACATGGCACGAGGACTGCCATTGATTGCAATCATTTTTTTCATAACAAAAACCTCCTATCAGATCAATCATACCACATAACGGATATGGCTTCCATCCAATCGCCCCTGCAATTCTCTTTTCTGCGCAAAAAAAGGAAGCAGATTTCATTCATCTACTTCCTTTCAAATCATGATTTTTAATCCAGTTTATCTACTTCCATATTTTTAGGAAGAACCAGATTCAATACAATGGACACAACAAACACTACTGCTACAACATTGGCAGCGAATACAGACTGAATCACTTCAGGGAAAATTCCCCATAATCCGATTTCGCTGGCTGCTGTAAAGCCAATACCAATAGAAAGGGATAATGCTGCAATTGTAATGTTTCTCTGTGTAAAGCCTGCTTTCGCCAGCATTTCAATACCGGATACCATGATTGTACCGAACATCATGATGGTACAGCCACCCAATACGGATTCTGGCAGAGAAGCGAAGAAGTTACCAACGGGTGGTAATAAACCTGCTAAAATCATACATCCTGCGCCAGTTGCAATGGTAAATCTGTTTACAACTTTTGTCATATTGATCAAGCCAACATTCTGAGAGAAGGATGTTACAGGGGGACATCCAAAGAATGCGGAAATGACAGAAGCATAGCCGTCACATGCCAGAGAACCGGAAATTTCTTCGGATGTAATATCTCTGTCCAGACCGCCGGAAACCATGGCTGTAGTATCCCCGATCGTTTCTGCAGCAGATACCATGAAAATAATTGCTACAGAGAAAATTGCGCCCATATGGAACTCTGGTGCATATGGAAGGATCTTAGGTAAGGATACAAAACCTTCGGAAAAGATTACGGACAAATCAACTTTGCCCATAGGGATCGCCACAATGTAGCCAACCACCAGGCCAACTAATACAGACAACTGCTTTAAGTAGCCTTTTGCAAGAATATTCCATCCAAGGCATACTGCTAATGTAATTGTGCCTAATAACAGATTGGTTGCGGAGCCAAAATCTTCAGTATAACCGCCGCCAAAGGATCTCGCGCCTACTGTAAGCAGGGAATACCCGATCGCTGTTACAACTGTTGCCGCAACGACGGGAGAAATGATCTTTCTCCAGTATTTTGCAAACAGACCAAGTGTCCCTTCAAAAATACCCCCGCAGATAACCGCACCAATTACCGCAGGATAACCGTAGTTTACTGCTACTGTAGAAAGTACTGTTACGAAGGTGAAGCTGACCCCCATAACGATTGGAAGTCTTGAACCAATTTTCCAGACAGAGAATAACTGGATCAATGTTGCGATACCTGCAATAAACATTGCATTCTGCAAAAGAATTGCGATCTCCGCCTGAGAAAGACCGCCTGCCGCTGCAATGATCGTAATTGGTGTTAAGTTTGCTACAAACATTGCAAGAATATGCTGTAAACCAAATGGTACTGCTTTCAGCAAAGGCACTCTTCCGTCCAGCTTATAAATGTTTTTTACACTACATTCATTTGTGCTCATTTTTTTACCCTTTCATCTCATATTTTATTGAAAAATTTTCTACAAACCATACTATTATATAATT
>JAFZDV010000166.1 GCA_017560955.1 Anaerotignum sp. | reverse complement strand
CACTTGTGAAAAGTTTCCCCAAACCCCTTCAAAAACACGCTTAAGGCAATTTGTGGGGCGTTGCCCCTACACCCCATGAACTTTTGAAAAAGTTCAATCAAAACTTTTCTTTGCCTGCGGCGCAGAAACGATAGTTTCTGCAAATGGGGGTGCAGGGGAATCATTCCCCTGTCAGGGTTTGGGACAGCGTCCCAAGAAAAAGGAGGTAATTTATGAAAATTGGTAATCTGGAATTAGAAAATAATGTCTTTCTAGCGCCCATGGCCGGTGTAACAGACCTGCCTTTCCGTCTGCTGTGCAAGGAAATGGGCTGTGGTCTGGTATACTCCGAAATGGTCAGTGCCAAAGGCATTTTATACGATAACAAAAACACAACAGAACTTCTGGAGATCGACCCCAACGAACGCCCTGTTGCAGTGCAGCTCTTTGGCTCCGATCCTGAAATTCTGGGGGCTATGGCGAAGAAGATCGAACCCTATCCCATTGATATCATAGATGTGAATATGGGCTGTCCTGCACCTAAAATCGTAAAGAACGGCGAAGGTTCCTGTCTGATGAAAACACCTGAACTGGTGGGTAAAATTGTAAAATCTCTGGTGGAAAGCCAGTCCAAGCCTGTGACCATCAAATTCCGTAAAGGCTTCGACGATGGCCATATCAATGCGGTGGAAATTGCAAAAATCGCGGAGGCGAATGGTGCGTCTGCGGTAGCAGTTCATGGCAGAACAAGAGAACAGTATTACAGCGGTAAGGCTGACTGGGATATCATCAAACAGGTGAAAGCAGCGGTAAATATCCCCGTTATCGGTAACGGCGATGTATTCACACCTCAGGATGCAAAGAATCTGTTCGAGCATACAGGCTGTGATGCCATTATGGTAGGCAGAGGTGCTCAGGGTAACCCCTGGATCTTCAAAAGAATCCTGCATTATCTGGAAACAGGCGAACTTCTGCCTGAACCCACAGCGGAAGAAAAGGTGGAAAAGGCCCTGCGTCATTCTCAGATGCTCATTGACTATAAAGGCGAATATATTGGTGTTCGTGAAATGAGAAAGCACATGGCGTGGTACATGAAAGGCCTGCCCGGTGCAGCAGAACTGAGAGGCAAACTGAACCATGCGGAAAATATGGAACAGCTGGAAGTCCTGCTGAGAGGGTATCTGGAACAGCATAAATAAGAAAATAAAAAAAGACGAGATTTTATCTCGTCTTTTTTTATTAGAAACTTTCTTTTCAGGTGTCGGATGCGCCCTTGCACAGAAAAAACTTTTTCTCATTAGGGAAAGCAGGCTTTCAAATCTTCGAAAAAGTATTTTCTGTCGGGCGGCTTATCGTTTCATTTTGCTTTTCTGATTTACAGGATGTCTACAACTTCGTAACCAGCTTCTGTGATCACTTTCACCAGTTCTTCATCGCTGATTTCTTTGGACAGTTCCACTTCAGCGGATTTGCCTTCCAGAGAAACAGTTGCTGTTACGCCGTCCATTTCGTTCAGCACTTTGTCTACTCTGCCTGTGCAGTGATGGCACATCATACCTTCGATTTTCAGTGTTTTTTTCATGATGATTTCCTCCTTATTTAAAATAATTTCAGTTTCTTTTATTTCCTGCGCTGTTTTCACAGCGGAATAGGTAGGTTTAAACAGTTTCAGTCGCAATGCATTACTTACGACGAAGAAAGAACTGCAGCTCATGGCTGCGGCGGCGAACATAGGGTTCAGTTTCCAGCCGAAGGCAGAATAGAACAGACCTGCCGCCAGAGGGATGCCGCATGTATTATAGAAGAACGCCCAGAACAGGTTCTGCTTGATATTTCTGATAGTTGCATGGCTCAGCTGTACGGCTGTTACGGCGTCCATCAGGTCGCTTTTCATCAGTACGATATCGGCTGATTCCATGGCAACATCTGTGCCTGCACCGATGGCAATGCCTACGTCAGCCCTTGTCAGGGCGGGAGCGTCGTTGATGCCGTCGCCGATCATGGCAACTTTCTTGCCGCTTTCCTGCAATCTGCGGATTTCCATTTCCTTATCCTGCGGCAGAACTTCCGCAATGGCGCGGATGCCCAGAGGCTCTGCAATGGCATTTGCCGTGCGTCTGTTATCGCCCGTCAGCATGATCACATCGATACCCATTTTATGGAATGCATCAACGGCATCTTTGCTGGTGGGTTTCAATGTGTCTGCCAGAGCGATGATACCAAGGAATTTTTCGCCGTCCGCAAAGAACAGGGGCGTTTTGCCTTCTTCTGCCAGCTGGATGGCCTTTTCTTCAAAGCCTTTCAGGTCGATGTTTCGTTCCTGCATCATTTTCAGGTTGCCGCCAAGGATATGTTTGTCGTTCACATCGGCCTCAATGCCCTGACCTGCTGTTGCGATGAGGTTTTCTGCATCGTTCAGGGCGATTTCTTTTTCTTTTGTATGATTCACGATAGCTTCTGCCAGAGGATGTTCAGACAGAGCCTCGATGGATGCCGCCATTCTTAAGAAAGGATTTCTCAGCACGCCGGGGGCAGGCAGGATATCCGTCACCACAGGGTGACCTTCTGTCAGGGTGCCTGTTTTATCTAATACAACTGTGTCGATTTTATGGGCAATTTCCAGACTTTCCGCAGATTTCACCAGAATGCCGTATTCCGCACCCTTGCCTGTACCTACCATGATGGCTGTTGGTGTTGCCAGACCTAATGCACAAGGGCAGGAGATGACCAGAACGGCAATGCCGATGGATAATGCAAAGGAGAAGGGCTGACCCACAAACATCCATACTACGGTTGCCAAGATGGCGATAGAAATAACGACAGGTACGAAAATACCGCTGACGGTGTCTGCCAGTTTTGCGATAGGGGCTTTGGATGCGCTGGCTTCTTCCACCAGATTGATGATCTGGGAAAGGGTTGTGTCACTGCCAATGCGAGTGGCCTCCATTTTGAAAAAGCCTGTTTTATTCACCGTTGCGCCGATGACCATATCGCCAATCTGTTTATCTACGGGGATAGATTCGCCTGTGATGGCGCTTTCGTCGATAGAGGAAAAGCCTTCGATGATTTTTCCGTCTACAGGGATGGCCTGACCGGGACGAACGACAACGATATCGCCGACAGCAACCTGTTCCACGGGGATTTCCTGCTCTTTTCCATTTCTCAGAACAGTTGCCATTTTGGGCGCCAGATCCATCAGTTTACTGATGGCCTCGGAAGTTTTGCCCTTAGAACGAATTTCCATGTATTTCCCCACAGTAATAAGGGTCAGGATCATGGCTGCACCTTCCAGATACAGTTCCATGCCGTAATGATGTGCCATGGCAAGGTT
>JAFZDV010000016.1 GCA_017560955.1 Anaerotignum sp. | reverse complement strand
GGCAGTTAATTTCGGTATCATCTATGGCAAAGGTTCCTTTACATTAGCACAGGATCTGGAAATCACCAGAAAAGAGGCTGAAGAATATATCAATGCATATTTTGCCCGTTATCCTAAAATCAAAGGTTTTATGGATGATACGATCAAAAATGGTGCAAAAAATGGTTATGTAGCAACTCTGTGGAACCGCAGACGCGCGATGCCTGAACTGCAGAGCAGTAATTTCATTCAGCGTGCTGCAGGGGAAAGAGCGGCCATGAATATGCCTATTCAGGGCAGTGCAGCTGATATCATCAAACTGGCAATGATCAAAGTGCATCAGGCACTGAAGGATGGCGGTTTTAAATCCAGACTGATCCTGCAGGTGCACGATGAACTGCTGATCGAAACTCATAAAGATGAAAAAGAAGCAGTTGCGAAAATTCTGCAGGAAAATATGGAACAGGCGGCTGATCTGCTGGTTCCTTTGGATGTAGATGTACATGAAGGTGCATCCTGGTTTGAAGCAAAATAAAAGAGGTTGAAGAATATGAAAGTTATTGGTCTGACAGGCGGCACAGGCAGCGGCAAAAGTGTGGTAAGTAAAAGCCTTGCAGCGGCAGGTGCAGTTATTGTAGATGCGGATAAAATCGCCCATGAAATCATTCTGAAAGGCGAACCTGCATATCAGGAAATCATTGAGTATTATGGTACTGGTATTCTGGATGAAGAAGGAAATATCATCCGTAAAAAACTGGGTGAAATCGTATTCAATGATAAAGAAAAACTGGCATTTCTGAATCAGTGTACCCATAAATATATCACTGCAGAAGTGAAAAGACAGATCGCCGAGGCGAAGGCTGAAGGTGCTGCGACAGCAATTATCGTGGATGCGCCTTTGCTTCTGGAAGCAAAACTGGAAACTGTCTGTGATCTGGTATGGGTGGTATATGCCGAGCCTGAAGTGCGTGCACAGCGTGTAATGGCAAGAGATGGTATCACTTATGAACTGGCAAAAGCCCGTATCGCAAACCAGAAAAGCTGGGATGAGTATAAGGCTGCGGCAGATGCAGTGATCGATAATAGTAAAGACCTGCCTTATCTGGAGGGCCAGCTGACTGAAATTTTAAAAACATTATAAAGGATGTTTAAACAATGATTCGATTCATTAAAAAATTGTTTGCATTGGCGGTTACTTTTGCTCTGTTGGTAAGTTTTGGTTATTGTGTACTTTTACCCCGTATTCTTCCATTAAAGTATCAGGATACTGTGGAAAAATATGCAAAGATTTACGAATTGGAAAAAAGCATGGTCAATGGCGTGATCTTCTGTGAAAGTCATTTTGAAGCAGAGGCGGTATCTGCGGCCAATGCTCATGGTTTGATGCAGATCACCGATGAAACAAGCTGGTGGGCCGCAGAACAGATGGGGTTGGATCCTGATTTGATTGATTTGTCTGACCCCGATACTAATATTCGTATTGGCTGCTGGTATCTGAACTGGCTTATGACAAAATTTGACGGTGTGAAGGAAACGGCACTTGCCGGTTACAATGCCGGTCATGGCAATGTTCAGAATTGGCTTGCGGATGAAGAAATGAGCAAGGATGGCATCACACTGGAAGAAATCCCTTACGAAGAAACGAAGATTTATGTGAAAAAGGTTCAGCTTGCACAGCAGATTTATCGAATTGTGTACCGTCAGTAATCGTTTGAGAGGACTTGAAATATATGAAAAAAAGAAAATGGCTCCTGCTCCTGATTCTTTGTGTTGGCCTTTGCGGCTGTGGTAAAGAAAATGGACAGCAGGATGACTTTACTGCAGTAGGCGGTGAAATGGAAGAAGCCATGGATGGAAATATGCTGACACTTTCCATGCGTATTCCTGAAACACTGAACCCGCTGCTAAACAGAGAAGAAACAGTTGATCGTGTTTTAAAACTGATGTATCTTCCTTTGCTGGCATTTGATGAAACAGGGAAGGCACAGCCTGCTCTGGCTGACAGTTGGGAAATCGGTACAGATGGAAAAACGGCAACTTTGAAATTGAGACATGACGTTTTATGGCAGAATGGCAGTAAAATGACTGCGGAAGATGTTGTATATTCTTTCCGTACGATTCAGAATGCGCCTGATGGTTCTGTTTATAAGAATGTTTTGAATTATGTGGCTGACTGCACTAAAACAGGAGATTATACGGTTATATTTACCTTCCATGAGAATTTCAGCAGTAATCTGAATGCGCTCTGTTTTCCTGTGATTTCTGCAGGATACCATAACGGTGACAATGATATCAAATCTTCTGTGAATCAGACACCTGTTGGTAATGGCATGTATGAGATGTATTCCCATAAACAGGCATCTGAGATGATTCTGCAGGCAAGCGAAACTTATAATGGAGAAGCACCTTCCATTAAATATATTCGTGTGAAAATTACAGCAGGTTCTGAAACAGATATTAATGCATTTGAACAGGGTATGACTGATATTTTAGTTGCAGAAGCGACAGAAGCTGGCAGATATGTAGATGAAGGACTTTCCGGTATGCATCAGTACTATTCCAATGAATATGACTTTATCGGTTTTAACTTCAATAAGGAATTGTTCAGGGATAAAGCATTAAGACAGGCTGTTGCCTATGCGCTGCCCAAAGATCATATTCTGGAAAGTGTATACCTGAATTATGGTGTAAAAACAAATACACCGATTCACCCTAAAAACTGGCTTCATGAAGAAAATGTGGCATTGTATGATTATAATCCATCTATGGCATCCACATTTTTGAAAAACAGTGGTTGGGTGGATACAGATGGAGATGGCAGACTGGAAAAGAAAATGGAAGATGGTCAGACAAAACGCCTGAAAACATCTATTCTGGTCAATACAGAAAATACAGCAAGACGCCAGATTGCGGCGAAACTGAAAGACGAGCTGACAGCAGTTGGGTTTGAGGTTACTATCGATCAGCAGAATTTTGCCGCATATCAGGAAAAATTCATTAATGGTCAGTATGACATGATCATTGGTGGCTGGAACTGTTCTCCCATTACAGACTTGACTCCGTTTTTTGGTACAGCAGGTCACCTGAATTATACAGGCTATACCAATGAAGAAGTTGATCAGCTCCTTGCAGCGGCAAGAGGTGCTGTGGGCGATGGTGCAACAGTACTTGCATATAGCAGCCTGCAGAAAAAATTGGCGGAAGAACTGCCTTACATCAGTATCGCTTATCGTAATAAAGCGGTATTTTCTTCTAAAAATGTCAGCGGTGATATTCACCCTGTAGAATCTGATGTGTTCCGTGGTATGGAAGCATGGACTTATGAGAAAGGGGAGTAACAGATGTCCGAAATCAGAACAAATCCCTTTACGGGAGAAATGACATTATATGCGGAAAACAGAAAAAACCGCCCTTATGAGTTCGTGCATAAAACACAGTCTAAAAATACGAACAATGAAAACTGTCCTTTCTGCGGTGGCCATGAAACATGGACAACCGATGCAGTATATCAGGATGGTCCTGACGGCGCATGGCAGATGAGAGTTTTTCCAAACATGTTTCCTGCTGTTAAGGAAGATTGTGCAGATATTGAGGGAGAATCCTTTTATGAAACTATAGCAGGCAGAGGCAGACATGAAGTGCTTGTAGATACACCTGACCACAATGAAACGATCGATAAATTCAGTGTGGAGCGAATTGCAAAAGTACTGCAGGTCCTGCAGGACAGACTGAATCATTTTCGAGCAAAAAGTCATACACAGTATGTACAGATTTTCAAAAACTGTGGTCCATCTGCAGGGATGAGTGTACGTCACTCCCACTGGCAGGTAACAGGCCTGCCAATCGTTCCCAGAAGGGCATCTGTTATGGCGGATACCATGCAGGGGGAAGATTGCCTGTTCTGCAAAATGCTTACATATGAAAAAGAACAGAAAAAGCGTGTTGCGGCAGAAACAGAACATTTTATGGCCATTACACCTTATGCAGGCAGATTTCCTTATGAACTGTGGCTGGCACCTAAAGCCCATCAGAGAGATTTTGGGGATATGAATGATGTGGAAAGGGCAGATCTGGCTCAGCTGCTCTGGGATATGCTGCAGAAAGTGACAAAACTGAAAGAAGATGTCGGTTACAACATCTGTGTGATGGATGGCCCCAGAAACAGGGATTTCCATTGGCATATTGAAATCCTGCCCCGTATTGGCGGCTTTGCAGGTTTTGAATATGCAACAGATTGCTTTATCTGTATGGTAAGTCCCGAAAGAGCAGCGGCTTATTATCGCGGAGAAAATACTGAGGTGTAAAAATGCGATTTATATTAGGCTTGTTGGATTCAGTTGGTTGTTTGATACATATAGCTGCGCTTTTATTTGCAATTGCCATGGTTGTTGTATCTGCACAAAATTTGATGGAATTATTGTAATAAAAAGGACGCCTTTTGGCGTCTTTTTATTTATAGTAATTCTTTATAAGAATGGAAATAATGGTCGGCAGTTTCTTTGATTTTATCGATGTCATCTTCTCTGACTACTTCATCCAGAACGGCATAAACGGGGAAACCGACAGATTTTGCACCTTTCACTGCGTAATAGGCATCTTCAAATACAACAGTTTCTTCTAATGTGCCACCCATCAGTTCCATGGTTTTCAGATACGCTTTGCCATCGTTTTTATATTCTCCAAGTTCTGTACAAGTTAATACATGGGAGAAATATTTGCGAATATCCAGTCGATCTAAAGCAGGCAGGATATAATCTGCTTCAGAGGCCGTTAAAATACACATTTCAACGCCTTTATTCTTCATTTTTTCCAGATATTCCATAGCACCATCTTTCAGAGGAATGGTATGGCGATAGGCTTCTACTACAGATTCTACGATTTCATTCACGATATCCTCTGCCTCCATAGGTACGCCAAGTTCCGTACGGAACCATTCGGCAGTCTGCCAGATGGTCTGTGTTTTTACCACTTCCATCAGATTTTCAGGCACAGGGAAGTTATGGTTTTTCAGAAAACCACTGCCAGTTCCGCGCCACACGGGCATGGAGTCGATGAGCGTACCGTCTAAGTCAAAAATAATATATTTCATACTGTTATTCCTTTTCTCTGTATTTGTCAATTTTTTCGTTGATTGTCAGTACACCGGAAGGATTATGGTTGATTTTTACATAGGCTTTTACCGCTGGTGCACCTGCTTCGATGGTGATTTCTGTACATCGTTTGATGATCTGCATCAACACATCGAATTGACCTTCAACCACTGTTTCAAAAGGGCCAACTTCATAATGACAGCCTGTACTTTCAATATAAGCAATGAACTGATCTACGATTGCACATACTTTTTTAATGTCTGAAACATCAGGGAGTATCTGAATGGCGATGCTTGTTGTATACATTGAACATTCCTCCTTCGGTTTTATTCATGATATGTAAAAAAGTGTAGCATTT
>JAFZDV010000165.1 GCA_017560955.1 Anaerotignum sp. | reverse complement strand
CCTGTCCGTGATCCTCCACAGACATTGCTTCCATCTGTACCCCTTTTGCCACCAGGTCATCCCCGTCAAAAACAGGAGTTACACGATACAGAACATGATTCCCTGTATTTTCCACATACTCTGCAACAGCATTTTCAAAAGGAAGCATCCCTTCCATATTCAGATAACGAGTACCTGTAATGAGATTCTCTTTATTGGCATTTTCACCGCTCAGCTGATAGCCGATCAAGTGGCAGCGATTATACAGATATTTATCTTTAATTACATCATATTTTACCGTATGCCAGCCTGAAGGCTTAACCATACCAATAGAATCACGTTCTTCTGTTGGCATGATCTCCCTACAGACATTTGCCACCGCAACAACACAACGGTCAAGATGATCCAAGGGACTATACATCTCAAATGGGTCTGTTGTCAGTTCATCTTCTGTAAAATCAGGCACATTCTGATTCAACACAACATAAGCTTCTCCCCGGTACTCCGGAACAGACTCCAGATCAAAACTCTGCCCGGAATAAGTGCCTTGCTGCATCAGTTCCCCAAAAATCTGCTCCATTGCCGCAGCATTTCCGCAACCACAGGCAGAAACTGTGATCAGTAGAGAAAGCAGCAATAATAACAATCTATTTTTCTTCATTTTCATTCTCTCCTTATCCTTTCATTGTTTCCCCTTTACAAATTTACCTTATTTCTTATGATAAAGCAATTGATGTACCGAAATACGGACAATTAAAAATCCATCAAAAAAAGGACTCTTTCTTTAATTGTAAATTTAAAAGCCAGAAAAACCTTACTTTTACCCTTACAATCATGCATTTAGTTTTACAAATTTTCTGTTCTGTCTGATAATACTCTTAGCTGTCTGACCAGAAAGGAGCAGACTATGAGTAAACATCTAACATTATCCGACAGATCAATTATAGAAAAATATATTGCTTTAGATATGTCTTTCGCCTATATCGCAAGAAGGCTGAATCGATCTGCCACAACAATCTCACGTGAAGTAAAAAATCATCGCTGTTTTGTAAATGGTATCCGTTATACATCAAATGATTGCATTAGCTATCGCACCTGTTTGAAGCGAAATCTCTGCAGTACTGAAACTAAATATACTTGTTTCAATCGATGTAAAGTCTGTACGGAGTATTCCTGTTCTGACTTGTGCCCTGATTACATTTCGGCCCATTGCCCTTTGCTGGATAAACCACCATATGTATGTACATGCTGCCCGGAAGAAAAGAAATGTCAAAGAAGTCATGCATACTATACCGCTCACAGAGCTCATGCTGACTATGTAAAACAACGCAGCACTTCCAGAAAAGGAATCCGTACCAGTCCTGAGCGGCTCATGGAATTAAACGATTTATTAATGCCTCTCATTGCAAAAGGTCAATCTATCAATCACATCTTTGCCTCACATGCAGATGAAATAGGACTTTCTGAAAAAACGATTTATAACTACATTGATATGAATGCATTTCATATCAGAAATATTGATCTGCCAAAGAAAGTTCGATATCGTCAGCGCCATCCACATGAAATTGTCATGAAAAGGGATTACCAGTACCGTAAAGGTCGTTCGTATACTGATTTCATATCTTTTGTAGAACAGAATCAAAAGCTAGCCATTTGGGAAATGGATACTGTTAAGGGGTCTCGCGGAAGCCAACAGGTGCTCCTTACAATGATCCTGAGAGATACAAACTTTATGCTGATCTTTCTGCTTCCTGATGGAACACAGAAAAGTGTGCTGACAGTATTTGATAAGCTGACCTTATTATTAGGCATTGAAACATTTCGTAGAATTTTCCCAGTTATTCTCACTGATAATGGTGTCGAATTCAAAGGGTCACACCACCTTGAATTCACAGAAAACGGTGCTCGTAGGACGAGGATTTTTTACTGCGATCCTCAAGCTTCCTGGCAAAAAGGTCGCATCGAGAAAAACCATGTACTCTTACGACAGATCCTACCAAAAGGCACCAGTTTCCGTACATTAGAAGATTCTGACATCCACCTCATAACCTGCCATGTAAACAGTGTCGTCAGAGAACTATTCGATAACAATACACCTTTCGACCTGATGCAAAAAGAAGAACATAAAAAACTGTTAGCTACACTTGCACTTTCCCCGATTCCACCCGATGAAGTGTGTTTGAAACCAAAGCTACTGAAACGTAAAAAATAACCGTCTGTAGGTCAGGCAGCTATACCATAACTTCAAATATGGTAGGGGTCTCATTTACTTTTACAAATATTTTGACCGCTGCCTGTTTGCTATGCTTCAAAACAGAGTATAACTAACAGTTCTGCTATCATTATACACCATTTTCAGACTCTAATTAGCTTATTTAAAGGACTTTTATATTCTGCCCTTGCTTCAACTTGCGTTTAGTTTTTCACTCAAAGAATCCATCAAAAAAAGGACTCTTTTTCAGAGTCCTTTTCTCTCTGTTCATCAGCCCAGACGAACCATATCTTCAATACCAATAGAAAGTACAGTCCCTCTTGCTTCTGTTTTCATACCATGGTTGCTATTAATGGCCTCCATGATACCATTTCTTTTATCCGCAGGAGAAATGATCGCAATGATTTCTTTTTCCTGCTGTACTGTAATTCCGTAGAATTCTTCTGTGCTTTCGCTGCCAGCCCAACGGGCATGGATGATCGTGCCGCCACGGGCACCTGCTTTTCTGGCAGTTTCCATTACTTCTTCTGTAAAGCCCTGATTCACAGTCACCAGAATCATGCTGTTTTCCATTCCATCTTCCATCATTGAGTCCTCCCTTCCCTGCACTTCTTTCACAGGCATCAGGATCGCCAAAGCCAGAATATGGCTCACCGCATCGATCCCAATATCAAAAACGATCCCTTTGGAGCGGGCACTGCCCCTCAGATCATTATTCAGATCTCTCATCAGTTTATTGACCAGCGTTGCTTTGCCAACACTGAACACCACATCTTTTTCCTTACTGTCCAGACCCAGCAGATCCATGATTTCAGAAGTAGCCGTACCAATACCGGCACTTTGAAAATGATGGGTGATTTTCTGTCCATTATACAGTTTGATCATATTTTTCGCCTGACCACGTTCCACAATAGAAACGATCAGTTTCAGAGGTTCCATAGGTACAGATTTCATTTTCTCACCTCACATCATTTCAGTCAAAATACAGGATATCGTCCTCCAGCTGATCCAGCTGAACCTGAATAAATTTCTGTTTTGCTTTTTCTTTCATCTGTGTCAGGAAACCCATCCCCTGAATAGTGATCAGAGGGGTCATCGCTACCATGGCAACGATACCAAAGGCATCCGTCATAATATTGCCGCCTACCGCTTCACAGGCCCCCATAGCAAAGGGCAAAAGGAATGTTGCAGTCATTGGACCAGATGCAACGCCGCCGCTGTCGAAGGCAATACCAGTAAAAATATTAGGTACAAAGAAAGTCAGAATCACAGCCACCATATAACCGGGAATCAGGAACCACAGGATAGAAATACCTGTCAGAATTCGCAGCATAGCAATACCAACAGACACACATACACCGATAGACAGTGCATTCTGCATCATTTTGGCTGTGACCAGACCATTGGAAATTTCTTCTACCTGTTTTGTCAGAACATGTACTGCAGGTTCTGCCGCAACGATGAAATAACCGATGACCATGCCGATAGGAATCAGCATCCACGCATGACCACTATGGGCAATCCCTGCACCGATCAACTGACCAACGGGCATAAAGCCAACATTTACACCGCATAGGAACAGACTCAGTCCCACATAGGAAAACAGAAAACCAATGGCGATTTTCCCCAGCTGATGATGTTTGTATCTTCTGAACCACAGCTGAAATGCCAGAAATACTAACACAATCGGGACTAATGCAACCGCAACATGGTGCATATATTCAGGGATCGCATGGATAAACATCAATGCTGCATCCTTTGTTGTACCTACCAGAGGAATTTCTGTAGGAGAATACAACGCATTGTCCGGTTTATAGAATACCCCCAGCAAAAGCACTGCCAGAATAGGCCCTACACTGCACAGTGCAATCAGACCAAAGCTGTCTTCACGGGAGTTCTTATCGCTTCGCAGGGTTGCCATACCAATACCAAGGGCCATGATAAATGGAACTGTAACAGGACCTGTTGTTACACCGCCGCTGTCAAAGGAAACAGGCACAAAATCCGCAGGTGTAAAAAACGCAAGAGTAAATACAATAATATACAGTACCACCAGCAGTTTTGCCAATGGGATATGGAACAGGATACGCAGCTGAGATACCATCAGGAAAATGCCAACACCTGCTGCTACTGCAAAAATCAGTATTTTATTCGGGATTGCAGGCACCTGTTCTGCAAGGACCTGCAAGTCAGGTTCCGCAATCGTAATGAGCATACCCAGAATAAAGCAGACAGCCAAAGGGCCGCCAACATTCTTGGCACGGCTCATTTCCACACCGATACCTTCACCCATAGGCATCATGGACATATCCGCTCCCAACGTAAAAAAGCCCATGCCCAGAATCAGCATCAGTGCGCCAAACAGAAATAATACCAATGCCCCTGATGCTAAAGGCATCAACGTAACACTCAGTAATAAAACAATAGCAGTCAGTGGTAAAACTGATGCTAAAGATTCATATATTTTTTCTTTTAATTGCGAGTTATTAAACAAATGCATCCCCCATTTCATCCACCTGCCCCAACAGGCTTTTTCCTCATTAAAATCACTCTTTTTTATATACTACCATTTTAGTGGTATTTGCGTCAATGCCATTAAGGAAAATTAACAAAAAGTTTTCATTTACTGTAATTTTGTTCATTCTTTATTCATATAAAAAGGCATCCGACTTTATATCGAATGCCTTTTTTGCATATGTTTGATTTATTTCTGGTTTGGCATATTCCATGCTTTATGGTCTGTGTGAAGCAGATGATGAGCTGTTTCACCTAAAGGTTCACCCAGAAATTCTGCATATAACGCCTGTACATCAGGATTTTCGTGGGAGAAACGCAGAATGTTTTCACGATCCAGATCATACAGTCTTTCACCGCGAACACCATACAATTCTTCATCTTCCACAGAAATGGGCTGACCGCCGCCGCCAACACAGCCGCCAGGACAAGCCATCACTTCTACGAAGTCATAATGAACTTTTCCTTCTTTCAGTTTTTCGATCAGGCTACGCGCATTGCCCAGACCACTGACAACAGCACATCTCACAGGAACACCTGCCACTTCATATGTTACTTCACGGAGACCAGGTTCTGCACGGACATCCTTGAAAGCATCAGCGTCAGGATTTTCACCTGTCAGTGTGTAAGCAGCAGTACGAAGTGCCGCTTCCATAACACCACCTGTCGCACCGAAAATCACACCTGCACCTGTATGAGTGCCCATAGGAGAATCCAGTGCTTCTTCTTCCAGATAATGAGGGTCGATATGGTCTGCACGCATCATGCGTACCAGTTCTCTTGTTGTCAATACCACATCCACATCCGGGCCGTATTCACCACGCATAGTGGGCAGTTCTGCTTCTGCTTTTTTCGCCACACAGGGCATGATGGAAACCACACAGATTTTTTCAGGAGAAACACCCAGTTTTTCCGCCAGCCAGGATTTCGCAACAGCACCGAACATCTGCTGAGGGGATTT
>JAFZDV010000164.1 GCA_017560955.1 Anaerotignum sp. | reverse complement strand
TTCTCAAAAGACGCAGAGATTCTTCAGTGGTCTTATTTGTCACCTTGATGGTAATATCGGGATACAGTTTATGATACTGCTCCAGATAATAAAGCAGATAATTGGCAATGACTGTATCATTGGCACTGATTTTCAGTTCGCCCATTTCCATATGGACCATCTGATAATATTTGGCTTCTGCCGCCTGAATCAGGCCCAGCGCCTGTTCCAGATAGGTATAAAGCAGTTTGCCTTCTGCAGTGGGGTATACGCCTTTCGCCGTTCTGACCAGCAGGGGACTGCCCATACGGTCTTCCAGCTGGCGGATGGACATGCTGACTGCAGGCTGAGAAATATACAATTCCCTTGCCGCCGCAGACATATTGCCTGTGCGGACAACGGTACAGAAAATACGGTATAAATCTAAAGAAACATCCACTTTCACAGGAATTCCTCCTTATCATTCGTTTTTCTTTATTATACAAAAAACAGAACGATATCGCAATATCCATAAGTTTTGATGATGATTAAAATTATTGTTTTCTATTTTAATGTTTCTCCAGAACCCTGTCTTTCCATTTTTCCAGTTCCACCACAGGCAAAGGCACCAAAGACAACCCAGCCACAATGAACCATTCCTTTGCCGTCAATGGGCAGACCTTGAAAATTTCCGCCAGAGGCTCCAGCATAATGACCCCCACCTGCAGCATACACCCTACCAGAAATGCCCCCACCAGAAAAGGATTGCTGCCAAGGGAAATCTGTGTCAGGGAATGTTCTGTCCGCATATTGAAGGCGTGTACCAGCTGAGAAAGGGAAAGCACCGCAAAGGCCATGGTCCTGCCTGTAATATATCCTTCTCCACTATCAAAATAAATATGCCCGATGCCAAAGGCAAGAAGGGACAGCATACCGATCATCATCCCTTCCACCGCAATACGACTGCCCAAACCGCCGCTGAATAAAGAGGATTCCCTTTTCGGTGGCCGTTCCATAATATCCACCGCTGCAGGGTCCAGCCCCAGAGCAATGGCAGGCAGGGAATCCGTCACCAGATTCACCCAGAGAAGCTGAATGGGCAGAAGGGGTGCCGCCCAGCCCAGAAGCATCGCCGCAAAAATCGTGATGATCTCGCCAATGTTACTGGAAAGAAGAAAATGAACTGCTTTACGGATATTATCGTAAATGCCTCGGCCTTCCCGTACTGCTTCTACGATGACAGAAAAATCATCCTCCATCAGGATCATATCCGCCGCACCTTTTGCCACCTCTGTACCATGTTTCCCCATAGCACAGCCGATATCTGCCGCTTTCAGGGCAGGGGCATCATTGACACCATCCCCCGTCATGGCAACCACTTTGCCGCCTTTCTGAAATGCCTTTACGATACGCACTTTATGGCCAGGGGCAACGCGGGCAAATACTGTACAGGTTTCTGCCGCCTGCTCCAATTCATCATCGGTCATTTTCTCCATTTCCTGCCCTGCGATGATGCGGTCACCTGCTCGATAGATACCCAGCTGTCCTGCAATGGCCTGTGCGGTCAGGGCATGGTCGCCTGTGATCATAACAGGGCGGATGCCTGCTTTCCTGCAGGTTTCCACAGCGGATTTTGCTTCAGGTCTGGGAGGGTCCATCATCCCAGCCATGCCTGCGAAAATCAGGTCTTTTTCCAGAGCCTCTGCTGTAAAGAAAAGAGGTTCTTCCTCCCATTCCCGAAAAGCAACAGAAACCACACGGAGAGCATCCGCCGCCATTTCCCCATTTTTCATATACATCTCACTTTTTCGTCGGTGATCGAAGGGTACCTGCCCTTTTCCATCCAGACATCGGGTGCATTTTTCAAACAGCACTTCAGGCGCACCCTTTGTTACAGAAAGCCATTTATCACCGCTTTTGTGTACCGTTGTCATCAGTTTTCGTTCAGAGGAAAAAGGCACTTCCCCCACACGGGGCATCTCCTGCCACAATCCCTTCAGGGAAACGCCCCCTTCTTCCGCCGCCTCGACAAGGGCTTTTTCTGTAGGCTCTGCCAGAATGCGTGTCCCTTCCCTGCGTGCATCACTGCACAGGGCAAACAATGTCAGGATAAACCGTCTTTTTTCTTCATTCTTTTCCAGACCATTCCCTACTGCTGAAAGTCTGGTCACTTTCATGCGGTTCTGGGTCAGCGTGCCTGTTTTATCTGAGCAAATGACTTCTGCACTGCCCAGCGTTTCCACCGCAGGCAGTCTGCGAATGATGGTATGTTTTTCCGACATCCGCTGCATCCCCATGGCAAGGACGATAGTAACGATGGCAGGCAATCCCTCGGGAATGGCCGCCACAGCCAGACTGACGGAGGTCATGAACATCTGAAAGGGCGCCTCTTTCCGCAAAATGCCCATGATAAAAATGATGCCGCAGATGATCAATGCACCAATTCCCAGCATCTTGCCTGTTTCCCCCAGTTTTTTCTGCAGAGGGGTTTCATTTTCTTCCTGCCCCGAAAGGAGATCAGCAATATGACCGATTTCCGTTTCCATCCCAACTGCCGTAACAATGGCTTTTCCACGGCCTGCTGTCACAAAACTGCCTGCCAGTACCATATTTCGCCTGTCCCCTGCCGAAAGTCCTGCTCCAAGGGTAGCCGTTTCCTTCTCCGCTGCCAAGGATTCCCCTGTGATAGCACTTTCTTCCATTTTCAGGCCATGGCAGTCAAAAAGCCGTCCGTCCGCGCAGACATAATCCCCTGCCGAAAGCAAAAGGATATCCCCTGTTACCACATCTTCCGCAGGAATCTCCCGTTCAATACCATCCCGAAGAACCCTCGCTTTTGGTGCGGAAAGTTCCTGTAAAGCTTCCAATGCCCGTTCTGCCTTGCTTTCCTGCAGCACTCCCAGAAATGCATTCAGCACTACGATGGCAATGATGATAACAGAATCCGCAAAATCCTTTTCTCCATTTAGCCACGACACAGCAAAGGATACTGCCGCCGCCCCCAGAAGGAGCAATATCATGAAATCATTGAACTGTGACAGAAACTTCTGCAGAAAAGATTTCCTGCACGCTCCCTGTTCCAGCCTGTTTTTCCCGTCAATGGTCAGGCGTCGGGAGGCCTCTCCCGAAGAAAGGCCTTTTTCTGTATCCGTTTTCAGCGTCTTTTCCACCTGCACGATCTGCATATTCCACCATTCCATACTTTCACACCCGTTTCTCTGTCGTATTTTTCAGGTTGTCCTTCCCTTCAGCCTATGCAGAGGAAAGCAGAAAAAGACCTGTTTCAGGCATCAAAAAAGCACCTCGGAAATCAGATTTCCAAAGGTGCTTTCATTTTTATATTTATCTGTGGAAGAGTTTTTTTGTTTCGTATTTGGGTTCGCAGGTCAGGTTCACACCCAGTTTCTTGAATACTGTTTCGTCAACAGAAGACAGGATAACTGTGGAGTGTACTTCGCAGCATTTCAGTTTTTCCAGCTGTTTCAGTGCCAGATCTGCCACGGGGTCTGTTACTGCACAGATGCTCAGAGCGATCAGCACTTCATCTGTATGCAGACGGGGGTTCTGGTTGCCCAGATGGCCGATTTTCAGTTTCTGGATAGGTTCGATGATCTCGGGAGCGATCAGTTTCACTTCTTTATCGATACCTGCCAGCTTTTTCAGCGCATTCAGTAGCATTGCAGAAGATGCACCCAGCAGGGAGCTTGTCTTACCAGTTACAATGGTGCCGTCCATCAGTTCGATGGCTGCCGCAGGGTCGCCTGTTTCATTTGCTCTTTCATTTGCCGCTGCAACCACCACACGGTCTGCCACGCTTGTACCAGCCTGTTTCATCAGCAGTTCCAGTTTATAGATGACATCATCACCCAGAGTGCCTTTTCTGCGGTCATTCAGGGCTTTGTAATATCTGCGTACGATTTCTGTTCTGGATGCGGCAGAAACTGCTTCATCGTTGAAAATACAGTTACCAACCATATTTACACCCATATCTGTAGGGGATTTATAGGGGGATTCGCCATAGATCTGCTCAAACATTGCATTCAGTACAGGGAATACCTCTACATCTCGGTTATAGTTTACCGCAGTCACACCATAGGCTTCCAGATGGAAGGGGTCGATCATATTCACATCGTTCAGGTCTGCTGTTGCCGCTTCGTACGCCAGATTCACAGGGTGG
>JAFZDV010000163.1 GCA_017560955.1 Anaerotignum sp. | reverse complement strand
CCTGTTTTTCAAACAGGTTTGCGCCCAGTTCCTTTTCCATCGCAGAGATGGAATGGCTCAGCGTAGGCTGAGAAATATTCAGTTTTTCCGCTGCTTTTGTGTAATGCTCCAGTTCTGCCAGCATTTTGAAGTAATACAACTGGTTCAGATTCATTCTGTTTTCCTCCTAAATACAAAGCACATTCTGTGCATTTATTTTGACATACCTTTTTAAGTATAGCAAAACATATAGAAAAAATCTATGGATTATATCAACAAAAAAAGAACTATGAATTGGTGTTTTTGCCAAGAAAAAAGGAGCATTATTCGATTACGATAAACGCTCCTTACATTTCATTTACTTATTTAAAAATCTTTCAATAAAATCATCTTCACTCAGGATAGGAATACCCAGTTCTGCTGCTTTTTTATTTTTGGAAGATGCAGAATGTACATCATTATTGATCAGAAAATTTGTTTTCTTTGTCACACTGCCTGTCACTTTGCCGCCGCCCTTTTCGATCAGCGCCTGCAGTTCTTTTCTGTTTGCAAAATGATTCAGGTCACCTGTTACAACAAAAGTCAGACCATTGAGAGGACTTTCGCCTGTTTCTTCCTGTTCCACCGCTTTGATGCGCAGATATTTCAGCGCATCTTCCAGCAGAAGCAGATGTTCTTCCTGTCGGAAATAATGGGCGATGCTATGGGCAATGACTGCACCAAAGCCTTCTACCTGCAGCAGTTCTTCTTCTGCCGCCAACTTGATTTTTTCCAGATCAAAGTCAAAGTTTGCACAGAGCAGTTTTGCATTTCTCAGACCCACATGGTTGATACCCAGTGCATACAGGAAGTTGGGCAGTTCCACATCTTTTGCTTTTTCAACAGATGCAATCAGGTTCTGGTAGGATTTTTCACCAAAGCCTTCCATTTCGATGATCGCATCCTTGTGTTCTTCCAGACGGAAGATATCAGGATAGTTCTCTACAAAGCCCTTTTCCAGAAACTTTTTCAATGTTTCTTCAGAAAGACCTTCCATATTCATGGCATCACGGGAAACAAAGTGGCTCAGTGCCTGAATTCTCTGAGCAGAACAGTTAGGATTTGTACAGTAAAGCGCTTCTCCGTCACGCAGTTTTCTGACTTCTGTTTCACCGCCGCATACAAAGCATTTTGCAGGAATTTCCGCTGTAGAAACCTCTCCTGTCAGATTTTCCGCAATCTGAGGGATGATCATATTTGCTTTATACACTTTGATTCTGTCACCAATAGAAAGTTTCAGTTCCTTCAGGATACTCACATTATGAACACTGGCACGGCTCACTGTAGAACCTTCCAGTTCCACGGGATCAAAGATGGCTACAGGGTTCATCAGACCTGTTCTGGAAGTGCTCCATTCGATTTCTCGAAGAGTAGTTTCCGCCATTTCATCCGCCCATTTGAAGGCAATGGAATCCTTGGGGAATTTGGATGTTCTGCCAAGGCTCACGCTATAGGAAATACTATCGAAAGTCATTACCAGACCATCGGATGCAATATCATTATCTTCGATTTTGCTGCGGAAGTTTTCTACTTCTGCCGCAACATTTTCTGCTGTAACCATCACATGTTCTACCACATCAAAACCCATTTCTGTCAGCCAATCCATGTTTTCGGATTTACTGTCGGAAATTTCTTTTCCTTCTGCACTTACCAGTGTAAAGGCAAAGAATTTGGCATTACGTTTCGCCGCAATTTCGCTGTTCAGCTGACGCACTGTACCGCTGCAGAGGTTTCTGGGGTTTTTATACTGTTCTTCCTCCCCCAGTTCTTCATTGATACGATAAAATTCACTGTAAGGGATAACACCTTCCCCACGGAGCACCAGTTCTCCTTTGAAGGGAATGGAAACGGGCAGATTGGAAAATACCCTTGCATTATGGGTAACATCTTCCCCTACTTCCCCGTTACCGCGGGTAACAGCCTGTTCCAGAAGACCATTATTGTATTTCAGAACGATAGTCAGGCCATCCAGTTTCCAGCTGAGGATGCCCTTTTTATCCCCAAGAAAACTTTCCAATTTTCCTGTTTCCTTTGTTTTATCCAAAGAAAGGATAGGGCTTTCGTGTTTTACCTTCACCAGATTGCTGAGAACGGTATAACCCACTTTCTGCGTAGGGCTGTTTGCAAGGACAGTACCTGTTTTTTCTTCCAGAGCCGCCAGTTCATCATAAAGAGCATCATACTCCTGATTGCTCATCAGTTCCCTGTCCTCCTGATAATAAGCCTTTGCCGCTTCATTCAATTTTTCTACTAAATATTTGATTCTGTCTGTCATGATCATGATCACTCCAAATCATTCACTTACTTTGACCAGTTTGGAAAGGCGTGCCATAAATTTCTTTGTACCCTTCGCACCAAAAGAAACTTCTACTTCGAAATCTGCACCGCCGGGATTTACGGAAACGACTGTACCAATGCCATATTTGGGTGCTCTTACTTTATCGCCTACGCCATAATCCAGTTTAAAATCTTTGGGGGCGGGCATTTCCTTTTTCGCGCCTACGCCAAATTTCGCCGCAGGAGAAAAGGTATTCTTTCTGCCCATGGCGATCGTTCTGTTCTGGGTCATAGCATCATATTTTTTCGCCATTTCAGAAATCTGTCTGGTAGGCATATCCACCAGATCTGCAGGGATCTCTCTCAGGAAACGGGAAGGAGGATTATACTGTGTGATACCATGCTGCATACGACTTTTCGCATGCGTCAGGAACAGTTCCTCTTTTGCACGAGTAATACCCACATAACAAAGTCTGCGTTCTTCTTCGATGTCCTTTTCACTGCCATACATCACCGCACGGAAACCGGGGAACATCCCCTCTTCCATACCGATGATGAATACATAGGGGAATTCCAGACCTTTTGCACTATGCAGTG
Organism: Anaerotignum sp.; assembly: GCA_017560955.1. Taxonomy (GTDB): domain Bacteria; phylum Bacillota; class Clostridia; order Lachnospirales; family Anaerotignaceae; genus Anaerotignum_A. The sequence goes on along the minus strand of JAFZDV010000163.1, from coordinate 2,493 downwards.
TCATCAGGGCCACAGCCTCTTCCCCTTCTTCATAATTATCGATATCCGCAACCAGAGCCACTTCTTCCAGGAAGCCTTCCAGATTGCCTTCAGGATTATTTTTCTGATATTCCGCAGCCTTATTCACAAATTCGTCGATATTCTGGATACGGTTCAGGGCTTCATCTGTACCTTCTTCCATCAAAAGCTGCAGATAGCCTGTGCGTTTTACGATAGCATCGATCAGTGCTGCTACAGAAAGGTCGGCTGCATCTAATTTCAGGTGTTCAAACAGTTCATAGAAATCCTTGAATTTTGCCGCTCTTGTTTTCAGAGATGTGATCTCATCCAGACGGGACAGCGCACCATATAGAGGGATGTTCTGTTCTTCCGCAAAGGCCGCCAGTTTATCCAAAGAAGTTTCGCCGATACCGCGTTTGGGAACGTTGATGATACGACGCAGTGCAATGGTATCCGCAGGGTTTGCCATTACTTTCAGGTAAGACAGGATATCGCGGATTTCCTTTCTTTCATAGAAACGCACACCGCCGAACAGACGATAAGGGATACCTTTTTTCACCATCTGGTCTTCTACCGCGCGGGACTGTGCATTGGTTCTGTAAAGAACAGCCATTTCATTTCTCTTTCTGCCTGCTTTTTCCAGTTCCATGATTTTTTCTGCCACAAAACGACATTCATCATATTCGTTATCTGCTTTATAGATGTGCAGGATGGAGCCTGCATCGTTTTCTGTCCACAGAGTTTTATCTTTTCTTGTCTGGTTGTTATGGATCACAGCATTAGCCGCTTCCAGGATTTTCTTTGTGGAACGATAGTTCTGTTCCAGTTTGATCACTGTTGTATCAGGGAAATCTTTTTCAAAATCAAGGATATTTCTGATATTTGCCCCCCTCCAACCATAGATAGACTGGTCATCATCGCCGACTACACAAAGATTTTTATATTTATTTGCCAGCATAGCCACCAGTTCATACTGGCTTGTATTTGTATCCTGATATTCGTCTACCATGATGTACTGGAATCTATCCTGATATTTTTCCAGCACGGCAGGATGCTGACGGAACAGCAGAACTGTTTTATAGATCAGATCATCGAAATCCAGCGCATTATTTTCTTTCAGCATTCTCTGGTAAGTCTGATATACTTTCGCAATACGTACTGCTTTCAGGTCATTTTTATCTACCTTCTGGCTGTATTCTTCCCAGCTTGTCATTTCTTCCTTCAGACTGCTGATGACAGACATGGCACCTTTCACAGAAAAAGTCTTGTCTGTTGTGCTCATATTCAGGCGTTTGAATGCTTCACGCATGATTTTTTCCTGATCATCGCCGTCATAAATGGAAAACTGATTATCATAATCCAGATGATGGATTTCTCTTCTTAAAATGCGTACACATGTAGAATGGAATGTGCTGATCCACATATCTCTTGCACCGTCGCCCACCAGTTTTTCCACACGTTCTCTCATTTCCCTTGCCGCTTTATTTGTAAAAGTGATTGCAAGGATATTCCAGGGTTTTACGCCTGTTTCCAAGAGATGAGCAATACGTACAGTCAGGGCGCCGGTCTTACCGCTGCCTGCACCAGCCAGAATAAGCACAGGGCCTTCTGTCTGCAGAACCGCTTTTTTCTGCATATCGTTCAGTTGTTCAAATCCAACCATGATTCCTACTCCTATCCATTATAATAGGGCTGATTTGGCATTTCCAAATCAGCCCTGATTCTTTTTTCAATTATTCCTGTTCTTTTTTTGCCTTTACACGGTCGATCGCCAGTTTATAGCCGTCTGTACCATAATGCAGACAACGATTCACACGGCTGATGGTTGCTGTGGAAGCACCTGTTTTTTCTGCAATTTCCACATATGTGCGTTTTGCATCCAACATTGCCGCTACTTCCATTCTCTGAGCAATGGCCTGAATTTCATTTACTGTGCAAAGATCTTCAAAGAGCTGATAGCACTCTTCAATGGTTTCCATGCTGAGAATACACTCGAAAAGCTTATCAGTCAGTTCTGTTTTGATTTTCTTATTCATTGAAAAGCCACCTTCTCTTCTTTCAGATTTTCATTCACCACTATACTAGCACTTTTACGCACTAAAGTAAAGGTTTTTCCAATGAATTTTATCTCTTTTTCAATGCCGCCAGAAAGCGTGCAGGATCCGTATTCAGCACCAGTTCCTCAGGAAAACCGACTTCCTTCAAAAGACTGAGAGAATGGGAATGATCGCCAATACCCGTATAAAAATGTGCATCGCTGCCCAGTACCACAGAAATGCCCTCTTCCATGCTCATACACAGGATATCCCTTACATTTTCCTGACTGCCGTCACGGAAACCGCCGGGAATCAGAGATGCATTGTTGATCTCAAGTAAAGTTCCTGTTTCCTTTGCCTGACGGAACACCTCTTTAAAATCCACCGCATAACGGGGATCACCGGGATGTCCGATAATATCCACATAAGGATTTTCCATGACTTTCAGAAGGGCCCT
>JAFZDV010000162.1 GCA_017560955.1 Anaerotignum sp. | reverse complement strand
TAAGATGACCTTTTTTCTTTTTGCAAAAAAGCGGAGAAAGCCAAGAAGAAATAAGAAAGTACAGAATTTGCTCGCAAGGTTCTGTACTTTTTTATTTTGTGATTGATTTGCGGAGCAAATGCATTCGTATGGTGAAACCATACGAATGGTTTTCGACATTACTCTTTTCTTATTTTAGAAAAAGTGGTATGCTATCTGCAGATGTATAAATTTGAATACAAGGTGGCGATCATATGATGCATTTGGAATATCTGAAAAACGAACAACCCTGGGGAGATAAACCTTTCCGTCCTGATCTGCAGGGGGCAGTGCTGGCAGGAAAAAGAGGCCGTATCCTGGTGACCATCCTGCGTGCAGGGGGAGAAGGAAAACATCCTACTATTCTGCTTGCCCATGGTATCCCCGGTGTGGAAAAGAATCTTGACCTGGCACAGGGGCTGCGCAGGGTTGGTTTTCATGTGGTGACTTTCCATTACAGCGGCAGCTGGAACAGTGATGGTGATTATGCCATTGCCCATTGTCTGGAAGATACGGAAACTGTACTGGAATATATCAAAAATGATACGGAAATGAACTTTGATACAGAAAAACTGTATGTTGTTGGTCATAGTATGGGGTGTTTCATTGCGGCGCATCTGGCTGCAAAACATCCTGAACTGAAAGCTGCTGTGACTATCGCACCCTGTGATATGGGCGAAGGTATGATGAGCGAAAAGGGCAGAAGTCAGATGCAGGCCATTTTTGAAAGTGCGGCACCCTGGCTCAGCGGTACAACTGCAGAGGCTCTTTTTGCGGAAACAGAAAAAAACAAAGAAACTTATCAGCTGTCTGCTCTGGCAGAGGCGTTGAAGGATATGCCTATGTGCTGCATTAATGCAAAACTGGATGACGAATGTTCTGCAGATGTTCATGTGACACCATGGGTGGATGCTGTAAGGGCCGCAGGCGGCAATATCGTACATGAAGAATGGGTGACAGACCATTCCTTCAGCGATATGCGTGACCAGTTGATTGAAGCGGTTGCAAAATACTTAATTGCACAGGTTGAGAAATAAAAAAAGACCCCATCGGATTTCCGATGGGGTTTTCGTTTGCTTAATGAGTTAAAATTTCGTAGCCGTCTTCTGTGACAGCAATTGTGTATTCCCACTGCGCAGACAGCATGCCGTCTTCTGTGTAAACAGTCCAGTCGTTTTCTTCGTCTACGAAGAAATCTTCTTCGCCCTCGTTTACCATGGGTTCAATTGTGAATACCATGCCGGGTACCAGTAACATGCCTGTATCTCTTTTTGCAACATGGCATACATAGGGATCTTCGTGGAAGTCATTACCAACGCCGTGACCGCCGATGTCTTTCAGAACTGTATAGCCGTGTTTATGTACATGTTCGCTGATGACTGCGCCAATGTTGCCCAGTCTGCCCCAGGGTTTTACTTCCTGCAGAGCCAGATCAACGGATTCTTTTGTTACTTCTACCAGTTTCTTTGCTTCATCGGAAACTTCGCCGATCATGAACATACGGGAAGCATCAGCGTAGTAACCATCCAGAATTGTTGTTACGTCAACATTGATGATGTCGCCGTCTTTCAGGATTTCATCTGCGGAAGGGATACCATGGCAGATGGCATCATTCACGGATGTGCAGATGCTTTTAGGGAAACCCTGATAGCCCAGACAAGCGGGGATACCGCCGTGTTCTACGATATAGTTATGTGCCATCACGTTGATGTCTTCTGTGGACATACCTGCTTTGATGTTTTCTGCGATCATATCCAGAACTTCTGTGTTCAGTTTGCCCGCTTTGCGGATGCCTTCCAGCTGTTCAGGTGTTTTGATCAGCTTGTGGCTGGGAACGGGGATACGTTTTGCTTTGTAAGAGTCGATTTTGTCATCAAATGCCGCATGGCAGGATTTGTATTTTTTACCGCTGCCGCACCAGCAGGGGTCATTTCTACCGATTTTCATACTGATTCTCCTTTTTTTGTTTCTTTACGATTGTATACATACTCTGACAATATGGTAGCACAAAAACGGATTTTCTACAAGGGACTGGAAATAGAAAACCCTTGACATTCGGCTGGAATCGGGGTATCTTCTTTCATTATAAAAGAAAAAGGAGGTCTGAAATATGGCTAAAATTTATAAAAGCGTAGAAGAACTGATTGGCAGAACACCCATGATGGAACTGTCCAATCTGAAAAATAAACTGAGTTTGAATGTAAACCTGATGGCGAAGGTGGAAGCCCTGAATCCCGGCGGCAGTGCCAAAGACAGAGTGGCAAAACGCATGGTGGAAGATGCGGAAAAAGCAGGTATCCTGAAAGCAGGTGCGACCATCATCGAGCCTACCAGCGGCAATACAGGTATCGGTCTGGCAGTTATGGCGGCGGCGAGAGGCTACAGAGCCATCATTGTAATGCCTGACAGCATGAGTATGGAACGCAGACTGCTGATGACAGCCTTTGGTGCGGAACTGGTGCTGACAGAAGGGGCAAAAGGCATGAGCGGTGCCATTGAAAAGGCAGAAGAACTGGCGAAGGAGATTCCCAACTCCTTTATTCCCAGTCAGTTTGATAATCCTTCCAACCCTGCGGCGCATTATGAAACCACAGGCCCTGAAATCTGGGAGGATACAGAGGGTAAAGTAGATATTTTTGTAGCGGGCATCGGTACGGGCGGCACATTGTCCGG
>JAFZDV010000161.1 GCA_017560955.1 Anaerotignum sp. | reverse complement strand
AGGAATGACTGTATGGGCTGTTCCGCATAGTTTTTTCACCCCTCGCACAGAAATGGTATCCGTACCATCCCCCGTGATATCGGCCCCCATTTTCCGCAGAAAATCTGCCAGATCGCAGATCTCAGGTTCAGCTGCCGCATTACGGATAATGGTTTCACCCTTTGCAAGCACTGCCGCCAGCAGGATATTTTCCGTTGCTCCAACACTGGGAAAATCCAGATAAATTTCTCCGCCCTTCAGACATTTTACTGATAATTCCACCATCCCATGCTCCTGTCTGCTTTTTACGCCCATGGCCTGAAATCCCTTCAGATGCAGATCGATAGGTCTGCTGCCGATCTGGCATCCCCCAGGGAGGGGCAGCACTGCCCGTCCGCATCTGCCCAGTAAAGCACCTGCCGCCAGAAAAGAGGCGCGCAATCTGCCTGCCATTTCCATTTCCTCAGTGTTATGACAGATTTCTTTTGCCTGTATCCGTAAACACTGGCCATCATATTCCGCAAGAGCCCCCAACGCACACAACAATTCCATCATAGCCGTCACATCCGAAAGGGGCGGCACATTCCAGAGTTCACACATATCCTCCGTCAGCAGGCAGGCCGCCATCACGGGCAACGCAGCATTTTTTGAGCCGCTGATCTGCACACGTCCCTGCAAGCCTTTTTCCAGACCCCTTACCACAAATTTTTCCATTTCATTCCACCCCGTTCCGCATTTTCTCTGCCGTTAGTATGTCCACAAAAGCATTTCAGACTCTATGGATCATCTGTCGTTTTCTGACATAAAATTGAGACTGTTTCAGACTTTACAAAAATGCGGAATATGGTAAAATGAAAAAGTACTTAGGACGAAAATATCTTAAGACCTGCGAACTTTGCAAAGAGACCTCAAGACCTGCGGTCTTTCGGTCGTTTGCTTCGCAAAAATATGATAAAGTGGTTTTTCACAAACAAGTTTGTTAAAAACACTTTTTATCATATTCTTTCTTTGCCTTTGCGGATGTAGTTCATCGGTAGAATGAGAGCTTCCCAAGCTTTAGAGGCGGGTTCGATTCCCGTCATCCGCTTACAAAAAAAGACTTCACTCATCAGAGTGAAGTCTTTTTATTTTTATTTTTTATGATAGATCTGACAGGTATAACCATTAACCAGATAAGGTTCCTCTTCTTCTACCAGATAAATGCGATAGCAGGGATCCAGATAAATCGCACCGTCGATAGAGGCCGTACTGCGCTCCATTTTATCATATCCCAGTTCGATATGATGAATGGTAGCCTGCTCCGCCTCACCATTTTTCTTCCATTCCCTCATAAAAGTCAGCAACGCCTCATCAGCAAAAGCCAGTTCCTTTTTTTCTCCACTATGACCTTTCACAGGGCAGTATTCAAACTCGATCTGTTTGATACCTCCCTGGGTCACAAAAATAGAAAAATAGTTGGCAAATACATTTTCCCGTTTATGCAGACCAAAAAAATCCACGCGGAATCCATTGTCTTTTTCTGTTACTACAGGCGCATCATAAATCCCGAAGAAACGCTCTGTACCGTCAATAAATTTCTGGGCTTCCTTCTGGGCATCGGCTTTTGTCATCCTTCTTTTCCCATCGGGCACAGCATCTTTTTTAAAGACACCATGAGCGCCGTCCAGTGTCAGAGATGCATGGGCATTGCGGTAAACATGCTGATTGTCTTTCACTGTGACCGTAGTTTTTTCACTGCCGAAAAACAATCGTTCCAATGTTTCCTTACTGTATTCAGGCAATTCCATTTCCAGTCTGGTCATAGACATGGCATCTGTAGGCAGATCCGTATACAAGGTGATACCATTTTGAGAAAGGACTTCGAAAATGGCGCGTTCCTGCGCAGATGTCATGATATTTTCCTGTTTCTGTTTATAATTCAGTCCTGCCAGCACCACATTCAGAATCACCAGCAGAACGATGACAAATTTCTTTGCGCTTCCCCACTCCATGCGTGTCCTCCTTTCTCGTTATTCTCCCGTTGTCATACCGGTCAGTTCTTTTTCCTGATCCGTATCCACAACGAAGGTGTAATCATACAGTGTCACCATCCACTTCAGGCGCATGCTTCCCGTCAGGTCTACATGATAACCCAGAGAGACATTCTTAACATCTGTAATATCCTTATCTTCTACAATGCTCTGATACATTTTGTTCGCATCATCCAGCGCATCGATAAACTGCACATTGATCTGTTCTCTTTCCTCTGTCTTCTGGGTGAAGTTCACCGCATAACGGCGATATTCCTTTACTGCCTGATTGCGCAGAGTCACCTCAATGGCATGAGGAGAACCAATACGATCTCTGAGTGCCTGAGAAAGGTTCACAGGCAGATCATCCACCGCATAATCGAAATAGTAGACCACTTCATTATTGATGGTACGTTCGATATCTGCCAGATAAATATCTGTTTTCAGAGAATTATCGTTCTGCAGGAAGTTGGTACAGATCTGGTAGCCTTCCAGCAGACCTGTTCGTTCCTCACCTGTATAGTTTTCATAGTTATAGTATTCCAGAACTTTCGTATCAGGATGATATCTGACCACTGTTTCACTGTCAGAGAATACAAAGGTACCATCTGCATCCTTACTGCTCCAGTCCACAGAGAAGTTATGGAAGAAATTTTTCACCGTATTTTCCAGAGCAGTTCTGCTGGCTTCCCCCTCTTTTTCAAAGGCAAAATCTCTTTCCAGAGGGGCATAGTCATAAGGCAGTCTTGCCCACTGGGGCAGGAACATATTGCGCCACAGCACTGCTGCGCTGGTACGCTGACCTGTGGAAATATAACGCATTTCGCTGTTTTCTGTCTGCAGAGAATCATACAGTGCCACAGAAGCACCGCCGCCTTCCCCGCTGAAGAGTACACACTCATTGGTATCGGAATTGACAAAATATGCCTGACTTTCCTCGCCGGATCTTGCCGCAGGAATGATGGTGATATAGTCAAATCGTTCCAGTTTTTCGTTGGTCTTCAGTTCTTTGTAATTTTCCAGATATTCTTCTGATGCGATCATAAAGTCATACTGCATGACGATACAACGGCTGGCAAGGATCTCTTTCCAGTCCGCAACACCCTTCTGGGGTATTGCCTGATTTTTGGACAAAATCTCCCCTAAAGTTCTGTTTGCCGCCTCCAGCATGCTGCTATTCCCCACTTCATCAGGATAATAGACAGAAAATGTACCTTCACCCTCCCCGACCGCATATCTGGTCGCAAGGAGCACATCGCCGTCTGCCTCCTGTTTTTCAGCAGAAAAGCTTTCCACCAGAGAATAAAAAAAGTTATGGCCGCTTGTTCCCTGCAGCCATAACTCGCCAGTCTGATAAATCGCAGTTATGACCAGGAAAACAATGACAAAATTCGTAATTTTGTATAGTTTCATTTGATCTCACCGCTTTTTCTATAAAATTTTGATTAGGTTCTTTTTAAAATGTGACATTCAGTCCGGGCAGAGCGATCATGCGCTGCAGCTGGTTTTTCACCGAGCGGGGCACACGCTTCACAACTGTTTCCTGTGTTTCGCCGCCGACTGTCATGCCGATGTAATTGTTTCCTCTTTCCAGAGGAAGGGTCACACTGAACAGACCCATGGAATTCACCGTTACGACATCTCTGTGGAGTTCCACCGTTTCGCCGAAACGATTGATCTTGGAAACTGTGAATACTACTTTTGCACCGGGCTGACCTGCACCGTAAACGATGCGTTCCTCATCAAAAGTATGCTCTGCTGTTTCCGCTTTCATATCCAACCCACTGGAGATCGCTACAGGCAGCTCTGCCGCCATTACGCTGACAGGAGAAAAACAGAACATCATCGCCACTAAAATGCCGACCAGTTTTTTTCTGTATGCTTTCATGCCTGTCACCTCCTTCAGGAAATTTGTAATCTCATCTGAAATAATATAAGCAGTCAAAACAGCCTTTTTGCTTATTTTAACTTTCTTATATTATACATCGCGAAAGTTACAGTTATGTTACAGACGCCTTACAGTTATCTTACATTATTTCACAGGGTATCCGCGGTTAAAGATTCCCTGTAAAATCAATGATTTTCACTGTTTCAGCTGCCCATTTCTTCCCTTTCATATTCGAGGATCGGACGTTCTTTGGGGAACCACATTGTCATAGTTGTTCCCTTACCATATTCACTTTCTGCCGTCAGTCTGCCGCCATGGCTTTCCATGATTTCCTTGGCAATGGCCAGACCCAGACCTGTACCGCCCATGGCACGGCTACGGGCTTTGTCTACACGGTAGAAACGTTCAAAAATACGGGGCAGGTCTTCTCTGGAAATACCCATACCTGTATCTTTGACATTGATTTTGAAGAATGTTTCATCTTCTGTAATGAAGATGCGGATGGTCGCCTGTTCCAGACTGTATTTGATGGCATTGGTCACGATATTATTCACTACCTGACCCACACGATCTCTGTCGCCGTGAACGACTACCATATGTTCATAAGGCTCGAAGGACAGCTGCTGATTTTTCGCCTCTGCGTGAATTCGATTCTGACGAACCGTCATGCTGAGGAAATCATTCATTTCGATTTCTGTCATATCCAGTCTTACCTGTTTGTTATCAAATCTTGTCAGCTGCAGCAGGTCGCGTACAAGGAATGCCATACGGTCTGCCTCGCTGTTGATGATGGTCAGGAATTCCTTCGCCAGTTCTTCCTCTTCCATAGCACCGTCCAGCAGTGTTTCTGTATAACTTTTTACAGTGGTCAGAGGTGTACGCAGTTCATGGGAAACGTTCGCCACAAATTCCTTACGCATATCATCCAGTTTTTTCTGTTCTGTGATATCCTGCAGCACCACTACCAGACCTTCGATCTCACCTTTTTTATCATAATAAGGAGAGAAGTTGGCATTGATGAACTGCTTGCCTACGGGGAATGTTACCTTTTTGGAGGGTTCATTGCCCATATCCAGATATACACCGGAGTTGATATCATATTTACGGATAAACTCCGTAAAGGTCATATTCATTTCTTCCACATCCAGCATATTTGCCGCTGCGGCATTGGCCAGCATCAGGTCGCCATCCTTATCGAAGGAGATAACGCCGTCACTCATATTGTGGAGCAGTATCTCCAGTCTGTTTTTCTCACGGGAGATTTCAGACATATTCTTAGCCAGTTCCTCCGCCATGTAGTTAAAGCTGGAGGTCAGCTGACCGATCTCGTCGGTGCTTCGCACCTTCAGACTCTGGCTCATGTCACCTTCCGCCAGACTCTTTGCCCCTTTGGTCAGAGCAAGGATGGGGCCTGTCAGTGTCTGAGCAAAAACATAACCCATGATGGCCGCCAGAAGTAACGCCAGTGCTACCGCAATCACGATGGTTTTCGTTGTTTCATTCAGGCTGGTCTGCATATCGCTGGCATCCAGTCTGGTATAGATGATATAGGCCGTTTCTCCGTCTGCACCACCCACAGGTACAGCATAACTCATCCAGTCACGAAGGAGGCCGAAGGTATCTGTACTCTTTTTCTCTGTGGAGAAAGATGTCATACCATTCATGGCCGCAATGATGGACTGATCTGTATATTCAGGATAGGGTGCCTGTGTCACCGTTGTGGAGGCGATGGTGTCCCCCGACGCATCAAGGATGTTCCCCTGAATACCAACAGCATTGGATACTGTTTTCAGCAGTTCCTGCTGGAAGTCCTCAGGTTTTCCGCCCTCAATGACCTGTTCATTGATTTTTTCTGCATATCGCTCCAGTTCGCCTCTGGATTTGTCGATTTCAATATTACGAAGGGACAGCAGGATATATGTCCCGCTGACGATCATAACGATGAGAACCAGCCCCAGATACATCACAATGAGCTTCCATTTAATACTTCGCATTCGCAAAAGCTTCTACCTCGCTTTTCTCAGCACTCATTCTTAACAGTCAAAATAATAGCCTACGCCTCTTTTTGTCAGGATATAGGTGGGTTTGCCGGGTGCATCTTCGATTTTTTCACGAAGGCGGCGGATGGTAACATCTACCGTACGCACATCGCCGTAGTATTCATACCCCCATACCTTTTCCAGCAGAGTTTCTCTGGAGAATACCTGCCCCTTTCTTTCAGAAAGGAATTTCAGCAGTTCAAACTCACGAAGTGTCAGATCAAGGTCCTTGCCGTCCTTACGCACTTCGTAACGATCCAGATCGATATCCAGTCTGCCGAAATGGTCTTCTGTGGCAGGTTTTTCCTCCACCACTTCTTCACGGATGACTGTTTTACGCAGGTTTGCTTTTACCCTTGCCATCAGTTCACGAACACCAAAGGGTTTTGTCACATAGTCATCAGCACCCAGTTCCAGACCAAGGACCTTATCCAGTTCCTCCGCTCTGGCTGTCAGCATGATGATGGGTGTGTTCTTCTTTTCTCTGATTTTCTTGCAGGCTTCATAACCATCCATTTTGGGCATCATGATATCCAGCAGGATCAGATCAGGATTTTCTTCCATGGCCATTTTCACGCCTTCTTCCCCGTCACCGGCTTTGATGACCTGATAGCCTTCTTTTTTCAGATTGAACGCAATGATGTCAGCAATATTCTTTTCATCATCGACGATCAGAATTTTTCTATCCATTCTTCTTCTCTCCCTTCGGAAAGTATTGATTTTATATCCATAATAGTATAATTATACAGGAAAAAGCCCCAAAAGTAAACATTTCTGTTCAACTTGCCAAATACAGCGAAAAATGGTATTTTTATATCGAGAAGAAACCCACCCTAATTTAAGGAGGAGATAAATATGAGCGCAAAAAATAAAGTCATCGCCGGCGACTACACAGGTGCAAATATCGCCATGGCGGCAGATAAAGTAGTCCTGAACATCAGTCTGGGCAACATGATCATCCTGAACAAAAAGATGGTTTCTGCCCATAAGGTAGAAAGCGAAACACCTGGCACACATACCGTTTCCGTTACTTTTGCAGACGGCAAGAAAAGTCTGCTGGAACTGGATAACAAGATGTGCAAAGCACTGCTTTCTCAGTTATTCTAACGGGTGCCTTCGGCCCCCTTTCGTCAAAATCAGGATTTTGACGAGTTTAAACAGAAGAATAAACAGATGTGTTCCTCGACGGAAATAAATTCCGTCTGCGAATTCCATATGGGAAACCCTTTGTTTCCCATACCTTTCTGCCTGATTTACTGCAAATTTAAAAGAACTCCTCAAATGAGGAGTTCTTTTTTATTCTGAACATTATTTAATACGAGCTTCCAGTTCTGCTTTCATATCTTCATAACCGGGTTTACCCAGCAGAGCAAACATGTTTTTCTTGTATGCTTCTACACCAGGCTGGTCGAAGGGATTTACATCCAGCAGGTAACCGGAGATACCAACTGCTTTTTCAAAGAAGTAAACCAGCGCACCGAAGTTGTATTCGTCCATTTT
>JAFZDV010000160.1 GCA_017560955.1 Anaerotignum sp. | reverse complement strand
GCCGCCTGAACAGGAATCAGAACGCTGTTCGCACATGCCAACACATTGATTGTCAGCATCCCTAAAGACGGCATACCATCAATCAGGATATAGTCATACTTATCTCTGATAGCTTCAATATATCTTTTCAAGATTAACTCTCTACTCATCACATTCACCAGAGAAATTTCCATAGCTGATAAATCAATATTAGATGGTAATACATCCACTCCTTCACTATGATGAAGAATTGCATAATCTTCTTCCATTTCAACTTCATTGATCACGTTCATCATTACGGTTGCCAGCGTATGATTAATTTCATCCGGATTTGTAAACCCAAGACTTGCTGTCAAATCCCCCTGTGGATCGGCATCGATTAACAAAACCTTTTTTCCATTTCTGGCCAACCCTATTCCGAGGTTCCCACATGTTGTCGTTTTCCCTACTCCGCCTTTTTGATTCACAATTGCAATAACTCTGCTCATATAGATAACTCCTTTCCAAGTTGTTTTATAATCAGGAATTGCTTGTCCATCTCAAAGTTGTGGCCAAGTTTTTTCCTTGATTTTACAATGTTATAGTTAACAACTTCTCTTCTCATTATCCTATGATTGTTTTGGCGAAGCTTTGGACATTGCAAGAGATTACCTGAACCAGCAGCATTACTTCTTTATGCAGCAGCCCGGATGTAATGCAAGATAATAAAAAGACGCCAATTTATATGCAATTCCAGTTTTTGTAAATCATATCTGATTTTTCATACCATTCAAAAGGGATATCTTATATAAACGGATAAAGTGCTGTGTTTTGTATGCAGCATACAAGTATATATGTGTACGATATGTACAAATTCTATATATGAATTTTGTTTCAGTTTACCACCCCTCTTTTGCTTTTATATCAGAACAACTAAAATTCTCTGTTGACAAAAAAATTGAGGCAGGTATAATGGGTGACAAGTTCAAAGGAACAAAGGCAATGAAAAGAAGAGTACATTCTGAAAGATCTTACAGAGAATCTCCGGTAGCTGCGAAGGAGAAGATGCGGAAGGAATGGAAGATGGTCTTGGAGCCGCGCACCGAGAGGATAACCTTTAGGCTGCGACGGGAGCGCCCGTGACAGCGCCAGAGTATCGGCGAAAGCCCGTACTTGCAGAGGCTATAGGCGTGAGTCTATGGTGAATTAGGGTGGTAACACGGAATTCGTATATTTTCGTCCCTTCAGTTATATTAACTGAAGGGACTTTTTTATTACAGAAAAGAGGTTTAAAGATGGAAAAAGAAACAATGATCCGTCTGGAAGGCATCAAAAAGCGTTTCAAGACGAAGGCTGGCGAACTGGAAGTATTGCATGGTGTCAGTGCCGATATCAAAAAAGGTGAAGTGTTTGGCATCATCGGTCTGAGTGGTGCTGGTAAGAGTACACTGGTGCGCTGTATCAACCTGCTGGAACGCCCTACCGGCGGTAAAGTATGGCTGGATGGCGTAGAACTGACAGCACTGAATGACAAAAATCTTCGCGAACAGCGCAGACATATGGGTATGATTTTCCAGCAGTTCCACCTGCTGATGCAGAAAACAGCCTTGGAAAATGTCTGCTTCCCTTTGATGATCTCCGGTGTACCTAAAGCACAGGCGAAGGAAAGAGCGAAAGAACTGCTGGAACTGGTTGGTCTGGCAGACAGAATGGAATCCTACCCTGCACAGCTTTCCGGTGGTCAGAAGCAGCGTGTAGCCATCGCAAGAGCACTGGCAACAGAGCCTAAAGTTTTGCTGTGTGACGAAGCTACATCTGCACTGGATCCTAACACAACAGCAGGTGTTCTGAAACTGCTGAAAGACATCAACGAAAGACTTGGCATCACTATTGTAGTCATCACACATGAGATGAGCGTTATCCAGGAGATCTGTGACAGGGTTGCCATCATCGACGGCGGTCTGATTGCAGAAGAAGGTACAGTGGAAGAGATTTTCCGTAATCCAAAAACAAAAATCGGTCAGGAACTGGTACTGCACGAAGGCACAAACAGAGAGGCCTATACAGGCAGGCTTCCTTACTGCTATCGACTGGTATTCAAAGGCGGCAGCGAAAATGAACCTGTACTGGGCCAGATGATGATCGAAACAAAAGGGGTTGCCAATATTCTGGCGGCAAATACAAGAACCATCGACGAACAGGCTTATGGCCAGATGGTACTGCAGTTCCCCGAAGAAAAAGAACTGAGAAACACAATGATCAAATATTTGACAGACAGAGGCGTAGTAGTAGAGGAGGTAGAGTATGTTTAAGGAAGGTATGCTGGAGCTGGTCGGTACAGGTTTTGTGGAAACGCTGTACATGACACTGGCTTCTACAATTTTTGCTTATATCATCGGTCTTCCTCTGGGGCTGCTTCTGGTTGTCACAGATAAAGACGGCATCAAACCCGTTCCTTGGCTGAATGCAGTGCTGGGCACCATCATCAATATCGTTCGTTCCATCCCCTTCCTGATCCTGCTGGTAGCGCTGATGCCCTTCACAAAAGCAGTGGTTGGTACAGTGATCGGTGCGAAGGCAACCATCGTAGGTCTGCTGGTAGCGGCGGCACCTTTCGTAGCAAGAATGGTGGAATCTTCCCTGAAGGAAGTGGAAAAAGGTGTCATCGAAGCGGCACAGTCTATGGGGGCTTCTCCCTTCCAGATCATGACAAAGGTGCTGCTGCCTGAAGCAAAGCCTTCACTGCTGGTAGGCGGTGCCATCGCAATCACAACCATCCTTGGCTATTCCGCAATGGCTGGTTTTGTCGGCGGCGGCGGTCTGGGTGCAATCGCCATCAACTACGGTTACTACCGTGGTCAGCAGGACATCATGTATATGATGGTCATCCTGCTGGTAGTCATCGTGCAGGTATTCCAGGAACTGGGTATGAAAATTTCCAAACGTACAGACAGAAGACTGTAAGATCCGAAAGGATTTACATATAAAGAGAGAAAAAAGCAATTTTTAAAACAAGGAGGAAAACAATTATGAAGAAATTTTTTGCAATCTTACTGACAGGTGTACTGACACTGGGTCTGGCTGCATGCGGCGGCTCCGAACCCGCAGCAGAAGATGGTTCCATCACACTGAAAATCGGTGCAACACCTACACCCCATGCAGAGATCCTGAATGCTGCAGCAAATGAACTGGCTGCGCTGGGTGTAACTCTGGAAATCGTAGAATTCACAGACTATGTACAGCCTAACCTGGCAACAGAATCCGGTGACCTGGATGCAAACTTCTTCCAGCACACACCTTATCTGGATACATTCAATGTAGATCAGGGTACAGATCTGGTTTCCGTTGGCACAGTTCACTATGAACCCATGGGTATCTTTGCAGGTACAGCAGCAACACTGGCAGATATCCCCGAAGGCGGTAAAATCGGTATCCCTAATGATGGTACAAATGGCGGCCGTGCACTGCTGCTGCTGGAAGCAAATGGTCTGATCAAACTGGATCCCGCCGCTGGCATTTCTGCAACAAAACTGGATATCGTTGAAAACCCTCTGAATCTGGAAATCATTGATATGGAAGCAGCGCAGCTGCCTATGTCTCTGGGTGATCTGTCCGTAGCAGTGATCAACGGTAACTTCGCAATGCAGCATGATCTGAAAGTAGCAGATGCACTGGCAATCGAAGCTGCAGACTCTCTGGCTGCTGAAACATACGGTAACATTGTAGCAGTAAAAGCAGGCAACGAAGAAATCCCCGGTCTGGCTGAACTGATGCAGGTTCTGCAGGGTGAAGCAATCGCTGAATTCATCGCAAACACATACGGCGGTGCAGTTGTATCTACAACAGCAAAATAATCCTGTAATTAAATTAGATAACCAAAAAAAGCATCCAATAAAATATTGGATGCTTTTTAATTTACATAACACGTTACACTTACAAAGGTGCAGCAGAAGATGCACCTTTGTAAACCCATCCAAAAAGGTCCACCTTTTCAGACAATTAAAAAGGAATGCTACAAATAATAGCATTCCCATCCTTTTTATTTCCTTGTTGCATCTATCTTCATACTATAAAAATAAGAAATCAGTGAAGCACCTACAATATTCTTTTGCTAAAGAACCCAAAGAGATATGATCATCAATATGTTTGTGGACAATCTCTGATTTCTGTTCTGGAATCCAAATTCGTTTCTTTCACCCTTTTTCATCACAATCACCTCATTACTATTTTAACAAAAAGAAAAAGTAGGCAAATGGTTGTTTTTCGTTTGTCTACTTTTAGTTTACACTTTCACCTAGTGAAGATGTGGTTTTCTACACACAAAAAGGCCGCATACCTTTTCAGATATGCGGCAAATTTCAATTTTATCCCATCAATTTCACTAGAATTGCTTTCTGTGCGTGCAGTCTGTTTTCAGCTTCATCGAAGATTTCGTCTGCGTGTTCTTCGAATACTTCTGTTGTGATTTCCTGTTCACGGTAAGCAGGCAGGCAATGCTGTACCATAGCGTCAGGTTTTGCTACAGCCATCAGTTCCTTGTTTACCTGATAGCCTGCGAAAGCTGCTTCTCTTGCTTTCTTTTCTTCTTCCTGCCCCATAGATGTCCAGCAGTCTGTGATGACAACGTCTGCATCTTTGGCTGCTTCCATGGGTTTATCTGTTAACATGAAATTATCGGGGAACTGTGCTGCAAATTCCATAACCATAGGATCGGGGTGGTAGCCGTCAGGGCAGGCGACCTGCACCTTCATACCTGTTTTCAGACCACCAACGATCAGGGAGTTTGCCATGTTGTTGCCGTCGCCGATATAACACATGGTCAGACCTTCCAGTTTACCTTTGTGTTCACGGATTGTCAGCAGGTCAGCCATTACCTGACAAGGGTGGCACAGGTCTGTCAGACCGTTGATTACGGGGATTGAACCATACTCCGCCAGCATTTCCACTTCTTTCTGTTCAAAAGTACGGATCATGATACCGTCCAGCATGCGGCTCATGACACGGGCTGTATCCTGTGTGGGTTCGCCGCGACCGATCTGGGAATCTTTTGCGCTGATGAACAGGGCGTGGCCGCCGAGCTGGTACATACCTGTTTCAAAGGAAATTCTTGTACGTGTGGAGGATTTTTCGAAAATCATGCCCAGCGTTTTGCCCTTCAGGAAATGATGTTCCTTACCTTCTTTTACGTACTGTTTCATTGTTGCTGCCAGATCCAGCAGTTCATAGATTTCTTCTGTTGTGCAATCCAGTAATTTCAGAAAATGTTTCATATCTAATCATCCTTTCTTCGGGGGGCGCTGCCCCCTCTCGACCCCCGCAAGGGACTCCTGTCAAGCATCTTTCCTTCGGAAAGGCGGCTGCGCCGCCGCCTTTATCTTGGCGGTGCTCATACCCTCGACCCGATTGCCACAAAACTGCGTTTTGTGGAGGGATTATATATTCGCAAGTGTATCTTTCAAAATCTGTAAGCCTTTATCCAATTCTTCCTGAGAAATATTCAAAGGAGGCAGCAGGCGCATTTTATGTTTTGCTGTCAGCACCAGCAGGCCATTTTCCATCAGGGTTGTCACGATGGGTTTTACGTCAATGTCCAGTTCGATACCCAGCATCATACCCATACCGGCTACGCCTGTCACATGGTTCATTTTCAGCAGTTCCTCTTTGATGTATGCGCCTTTTTTTGCAACTTCTGCTAAAAAAGCATCGTCCATGCGGTTCAGGATTTCCACTGCACCGGCGCAGACAACGGGGTTGCCGCCGAAAGTAGAGCCGTGGTCGCCGGGAACCAGTACTTCTTCTGTTTTTTCGCCGAACAGCACTGCGCCGATGGGCAGGCCACCACCCAGACCTTTTGCAGAGGAAACCAGATCGGGCATAATACCGAACTGCTGATAACTGTAGAAAGAGCCTGTTCTGCCGATGCCTGTCTGTACTTCATCCACAATGAACAGGATGTCCTTTTCCTGACAAACATTGTAGACTGCCTGTACATATTCTTTTTCCAGAGGTGTGACGCCACCTTCGCCCTGTACCATTTCCATCATCACGGCGCAAACGTCGTCGGTCAATTTTGAAAGAGTATCTTCTATTTTATTCGCTTCTGCAAAAACGAAGCCGTCTACAAAAGGGAAGAAG
This sequence comes from Anaerotignum sp., assembly GCA_017560955.1. GTDB lineage: Bacteria > Bacillota > Clostridia > Lachnospirales > Anaerotignaceae > Anaerotignum_A. The sequence continues at coordinate 2,153 of JAFZDV010000160.1, read as the reverse complement.
AAGTTATGATACGCCGCCTGTCCTGTTGCTGAGAGGGCAGCCATTGTTCTGCCGTGGAATGAGTTTTCCAGCGCCACGATTTTACTTCTGCCCTCGCCGTATTTCTGGAAGGAGTATTTTCTTGCGGCTTTGATGACGCCCTCATTGGCTTCTGCGCCGCTGTTGCCAAAGAATACTTTTTTCATGCCGCTCTTTTCGCAGAGCAGTTTTGCTACCTGCACACAGGGCTCTGTGTAGTACAGGTTGGAGATGTGCTGGAATTTCTGCAGCTGGGCTGTCACTGCCGCAACCCAGTCTGGGTCGGAAAAGCCCAGAGAGTTTACGCCGATGCCGCTGGTGAAGTCGATGTATGCCTTGCCGTCGGGGGCATAGCAGGTGGAAGATTTGCCGCTGTCGATGGCAAGCTGATAACGACCGTATGTATGCATCACATGAGCATCGTCCAGTTTTTTGATATCTTCAAAGTTCATGGGAGATCCCTTCTTTCAAAATCTTAGGTATAAAAATCACTTAGAAATCATTGTACCTATCCCTTCATCGGAGAACATTTCGATGAGGATAGAGTGTTCAATTCTGCCGTCGATCATTACGGCTTTCTTTACGCCTTCGCGGACAGCCTTTTCCAGACCCTGTACTTTGGGAATCATGCCGCCGGAAATGATGCCTTCGTCAATCAGACCCTCTACTTCGTCCACTGTTATGTGGGGGATGAGGGATTCATCGTCGTTCACATCTCTCAGCAGACCGCGGATATCTGTCAGTGTGATGATATTTTCTGCCTGCAGGGCTGTGGCGATTTCTGCTGCAGCTGTGTCAGCGTTGATGTTATAAACGTTGCCCTCCGCATCTGTACCTACTGTTGCGATGACGGGGATATAACCGTGATGGATGGCATGATTGATAGGAGCCACGTTGATTTCAGTGATATCACCAACGAAACCATAATCACCTTCCAGTTTTTTCGCCTGGATCATGCCGCCGTCGATGCCACACATACCAATGGCTTTGCCGCCCAGCTGACCGATCAGAGAAACCAGATCTTTATTTGTTTTACCGGAGAGTACCATCTGGACTACTTCCACGGTCTGTTCGTCGGTATAGCGCAGACCATCGACGAACTTGGAGGGGATATCCAGTCGTTTCAGCATGCCGCTGATTTCGGGACCGCCGCCGTGGACCAGAACCACATTAATGCCTACCAGGGAAAGCAGGATGATATCGCTCATGACTGCTTTTTTCAGCATAGGATTTACCATAGCGTTGCCGCCGTATTTTACGACAACTGTTTTGCCGTAGTATTTCTGGATATAAGGCAGAGCGGCTGTCAGTACACTTGCCTTCAAGCTATTCATATTCATATTTTCCATAACCCTTCCTCTTTCGTATCAAGTGCGGTAGTCACCGTTAATTTTCACATAATCGTATGTCAGGTCACAGCCCCATGCGGTTGCTGTGGCATCGCCCTGTTTCATGGTGATTTCAATATGGATTTCTTCTTCCAGCAGGATTTCTTTGGCAATATCTTCGTCAAATTCCACCCCTGCGCCGTTATGGCAAACCAGAATGCTGCCTTTGGGGGAGGAGATATCCACCTGAATATCGTCTACACCGAAATCCCCTTCTGTGTAGCCGATAGCACACAGGATACGTCCCCAGTTGGCATCGGCGCCGAACATCGCCGCCTTTGTCAGGCTGGATGTGATGACGGATTTGGCGATGGCCTTTGCTAAGGGTGTAGTAGGTGCGCCTGTTACAGTGCATTCCACTAATTTGGTTGCGCCTTCGCCGTCACCGGCGATTTTTTTGGACATGGATTTACAGATTTCTGTTACCACCTGCACAAACAGGTCGAAGTCTTCGCCTTCCTGATCGATCATGGGATTTTCTGCCATGCCGTTTGCCATGATGGAAACCATGTCGTTTGTGGATGTGTCCCCGTCAACGGAAACCATGTTGAAGGTATCGTCCACTGCCAGTTTCAGTGCTTTTGCCAGCATTTCGGATGTGATGGCTGCGTCTGTTGTCAGGAACCCCAGCATGGTTGCCATGTTGGGGTGGATCATACCGCTGCCCTTTGCCATGGCGCCGATTTTTACGGATTTGCCACCAATTTCGATTTCATAGGCTTCTTCCTTGGGTTTTGTGTCTGTGGT
>JAFZDV010000159.1 GCA_017560955.1 Anaerotignum sp. | reverse complement strand
CTGCTGGTTGTTGTTCTGTTTGGTGTGCATGTAGCAGGCGGCTGGGATGCTGTAACAGCAAATGCAAACAGCATGGTTGACTACATCAGCCTGACAGCAAGCCACAATGCAGAAACAGGCGCAGTAACACCTTACGGCACACTGACAATCGCTTCCACACTGGCATGGGGTCTGGGTTACTTCGGTATGCCTCATATCCTGCTGCGTTTCATGGCGATTGAAGACAGAGAAAAACTGAAAATGTCCAGAAGAATCGCAACAGTATGGGTTGTGATCTCCATGGCAGTTGCAGTTGTGATCGGTGTCGTTGGTAACGCGGTTTCCGCTTCTGGCGCACTGGACTTCCTGGGCGGCAATACATCTGAAACAATCATCGTAAGAATGGCAGACCTGATGGGTAAATATGGTGTTCTGATGGCGATCATGGGCGGCGTGATCCTGTCCGGTATCCTGTCTTCCACAATGTCTACAGCGGACGCGCAGCTCCTGGCTGCATCTTCCAGTATCTCTGAAAACCTGATGCGTAAATTCTTCAAAGTGGAACTGTCCACAAAAGCATCTATTAAAATTGCGCGTCTGGCAGTAGTAGGTATCTCCATCGTAGCAATGTTTATCGCAAGAGACCCTAACTCTTCCGTATTCCGTATCGTATCCTTCGCATGGGCTGGTTTCGGTGCTACATTTGGTCCTGTTGTTCTGCTGGCGCTGTTCTGGAAACGCTCCAACAAACAGGGTGCTCTGGCTGGTATGATCACTGGCGGTGTGATGGTATTCGTTTGGAAATTCATCATCGCTCCTATGGGCGGCGTACTGGCGATTTATGAACTGCTGCCCGCATTCCTGCTGGCTCTGGCAGTAAATGTGGTTGTCAGCATGGCAACACCCGCTCCTTCCAAAGAAATTCAGGATGAATTTGATAAAGTAAGAGATTCCATCGTGAAAAAATAAAAGATAACAAAGACCTCCGATTTTCGGGGGTCTTAATTTTTTACAATTTTCTTAAGAAATAAGGCAAGTCATTGCTTTTTGAAAACACCTGCTGTATTCTGTGCGTGAGAAGAAAACTTACGCGAAAGTGTCACCTGCTGTGATGCAGGAATGGTTCATAGAATATGAAAGAGGTGTAAGTGATGACAGAAATGAAGAAAAGATTAAGCAGAAATGTGATCCTTTGCAGTATCCTGCTGATCCTGTTTGGGGGATTTTCCTTTTTCAAAGGGGCAGAACTGCTGGAAAGCACGGAAATTTATGGGAATACCATTGAAACGCTGGATGAAAAAAGAGGAAATGTGATGGGGATGACGGCCGCTCTTGTGGGCACATCCACGCTGATCACAGGACTTCCTGATGACATGGGTACGCCTGTGGCGGAACAGCTGATGGATATGACCGATTGGCTGTTATTGGTGCTTTGTGTGGTTTTTCTGGAAAAGTATGGCATGGCGATGCTATGGGCAGGGGTGTGTAAGGTGATGATCCCTCTTGCCTGTGCATTGGGTATTGCAGACCTGATGGGAGTGAAGTGGAATGTGCGGCATATCTGGAAAAAACTGGCCCTTCTGTCCTGCGTTTTTGCGGTGACCATTCCCCTTGGGGTATATGCTTCCGATATGATCGAAAAAACTTACGAAACTTCCATCACAGCCATGGCGGAAGATGGCGATGAACTGGCCCAGTTGATGGAAGCCGATACAGAAGAAAAAGAAAACTGGCTGCAGAGCATCTTCGGAAAGGTGAAAGACTCTGCAGAGGCGAAACTGGAAAAAGCAAAGGAAGTTCTGGTGCGTTATACAGAGCAGACGGCTGTGATGCTGGTGACATCCTGCCTGATCCCTGTGGCGGTGCTGCTGTTTTTGTTCTGGGTGAGCAAAACCATAATGGGGCTGGATGTTTCTCTGCCAAAAGGGAAAACCTTAAAGATCCTTCGAAGAAAGAAATAATTGCAAATAAAAACGCTGACCTTGGTCAGCGTTTTTTTATTTATGTTCTCATGTATTTCAGAAGCAGGATGATTTTTATCACAAATAGCAGGAAGGTCACTGCAATGGCGTAGGCTTCCCTTGCCAGTGCCAGAAATAATATGATCAGGATGCTGAGGGTCATGGAAATGGCGGTCAGTATCTGATTTTTGTTTCCTTCTTTTGGCAGTAGTATTTTGGCGATTCCTGTTATAACGAGCGCGAGGAAGAACAACCAGTATACAGAACGGTGGAAGTTGGAGATTTCCATATACTGAAAGAGATTGACGGAATAGATGAAGGTTTCGACGGTGTTAGGATACAGAGGCAGGATGATTAGTATAATAGTAAAAATATCTACGATGCCGAAGAGCAGGTCACACATATTGCGGATATTGGCTTTGTTTTCTTTTTCTGCAATGGAGAGGAGTTTTTCGCTGGATAATAATTCGTCAATAGTGACGGAAAAATAAAGCGATATTTCCTTCAGAGAATCGATGCTGGGGTATCCGCGGCCTGATTCCCATTTGGAAATGGCAGTTCTGGAAACATATAATGCTTCTGCCAGTTCTTCCTGTGTCAGTTTTCTGCTTTTTCTCAATTCCTGCAGTTTTTCATGAAATTCCATGACAGGACCTCCAATCAGGGTTCTTTTTTATCAAGGGATATAACGATGGATTTATAGAAGTGGAATAACCCTGTACTCAGCATAGCAGAGCCGAGGATATCCGTAAACCAGTGTACCCCTGAAACCAATCGCCCTGTTACCATGCCTGCAGAAAAAAGGATCGTCAAAACAATGACCGTTTTTCTGACAGCCGTATTTCTGCACCTTCGTTCCATCTGAAAAATCAGCGTTAACATCACATTTAATACAAGCAGCGTTGTGGAAGACGGATAGGATGTCTCCATTCTTCCTTCGATCAAAATCGGTCTGTAGTTTATAGGGATCATCTCAAAAATCAGATAACCTGCAATCACGAG
>JAFZDV010000158.1 GCA_017560955.1 Anaerotignum sp. | reverse complement strand
CTGGTTCGAATCCAGCTAGCCCAGGTTTCAAATCCAGCTGAAAAGTTGGAACAATGGGGTATCGCCAAGTGGTAAGGCAACGGATTCTGATTCCGTCATCCGCAGGTTCGAATCCTGCTACCCTAGTTTAAAAGAGAGTCTTTTCAGACTCTCTTTTTTCTTTTATTTAAGAATATCGTAAGGAATGAAAAGGCGACGGCTATGGAAAAGCGTTGCCTTTTTTGCTATACTGAAAGAAATAAACGAAACAGGCAGGAGGGAAAGTATGAAGAAAATATTTTTATTGATGCTTACTTTTATCATGTTAGGTGGAACAACCGGATACGCAAAGGCTGAGTTTGAAAAAATAAAACTGAAAGCAAATGGAGAAGAAATTGAATTTGAAATAGAAGAACAGCGATATGAAGGAAAGACAGCCTATAGGGCGGATCCTGAAATTATCATGCGTTTCCCTGAAGATTTTGATGGGGAAGATGAAAAACTCTATTTTCGTGTGAAGTGGGCAACTGCAACAGAAGAAGAAATCGACTATGATGAAGATTATTATATTAAACCCAGAATTTTTTCTTTTACATTGCCCCAAGCAACAGGAACAGAGCAGGAAATTTCTCTGAAACTGAAATTTGATAAAAGAGAATATAAGGAAGATCTGACATATTCTCTGTGGTTGGTAGGCGGAGATAAATATGATGATAACTTTCCGGAAGGCAAAAAGGATGTCCTGCTGAAAGATGATATGATCGTATTTGATGTATCGGAAGCAGAAACAACGGCTGAGCCAGAACTGCAGAAAACAACAGAAGTTTTTCTGACGATCGGGAAAGAAACTTTCCAGTATAGTGGAGAAAAAAAACAGATGAAAGCACCTATTCTGTTTAATAACAGCGGTAGACTGATGGTGGCGGCAAAGGATATTCCGATGGTAATGGATGGTGTTGCAGCAACAGGCCTGACATGGGACAAAACAACAAGAACAGTGACCCTTCAGATGGGCGAAAAAACACTTTCTGCAACGGATGGCAGCAGCACATGGGTATATCAGGGGGCAGAAGTGCCTGTGGATACCGTGGCTGAAATCAGAAACGGCAGTCTGTATATCCCCTTGAGAGAAGCAGCAAAGCTGTTTGGTTTTACAGAACTGACATGGGACGGCACAACCCAGACAGTTTGTATACTTAGAAATGCAGTTTAATGAATGGAGGGATCTTATGATCACCATTTTTAATCGAAAAGAGGTCTGTATTACCTATGATATGAACAGACAGGCAGAGGTGCGAAATATTCTGCAGGGAGCGAATATTGATTATGTGATCAGAACAAAAAATCGAACAGAAACAATGCTTGTCAGGGGTGGTACAAGGGCTTATACAGGTTCTTATGGAAATCGACAGATGATGGATTATGAATATCATATTTATGTGCATAAAGACGACTACGAAGAAGCGATGTACTTACTCCGAAATATAGGATAAATTTGTTAAAAACGAGGAGAATTGTTGGAAAAATCAACAAAAATTCTACTCGTTTTTTTCACTTTCATACAAAAAAAACTTTAAAAATTGATTTATTGGTGGTATACTATTCATATCTATGAATCTGTAAAAAAATAGCCAATGGTTTTAGAATAGGAGGCTGGTCGTTTATGGCAGCAAAATTAGAAAACGAATATGGCGTTATCAGCATTGACCGTGAGGTAATCGCTCGTATCGCTGGTTATGCAGCAATCGAATGCTACGGCATCGTTGGTATGGCTGCAAAAAATGTAAAAGATGGTCTGGTGCAGCTTCTGAAACTGGAAAGCCTGACAAAGGGCATCAAAATGTCTATCGATGCAAATAAAGTAAGCATCGATCTGCACATTATCGTAGAATATGGTACAAACATTTCTGCAATCGCAGACAACATTATCAGCACTGTAAAATACACAGTAGAAGATCAGACAGGTCTGGAAGTAGAAAATGTAAATATTTTCGTTGACGGCGTTAGAGTCGACAACTGAGCAAGAGGAGGATACAAAAGGTGAGTAGTACGAAAACACTGAATGGCGTCCGTCTTGGCAGAATGATCATTGCCGGCGCCAACGAACTGGCTGCAAACAAACAGCTGGTAGACGCAATGAACGTATTCCCTGTACCCGATGGTGATACAGGTACAAATATGTCCCTGACAGTTATGGCTGCAGCAAGAGAAGCTGAAAAGAAAGGTTCTCTGATGGCGGCTGATGTAACAAAAGCAGCATCCAGCGGCGCTCTGCGCGGTGCAAGAGGTAACTCCGGCGTTATCACTTCCCAGCTGTTCCGTGGCTTTGCAAAAGGTCTGGAAGGCATGGAAGAAGCAGGTGTAAAAGAACTGGCAGCAGCAGCAGAACAGGCTGTGAAAACAGCATATAAAGCTGTAATGAAACCCAAAGAAGGTACAATCCTGACAGTAGCAAGAGGCTGTGCAGAAGCAGCTGAAAAACTGTCTCATGAAACAGATGATATCGAAGCATTCCTGAGCGGTATTATCGCTTACGGTCATGAAGTGCTGGCGCAGACACCTGAAATGCTGCCCGTACTGAAACAGGCAGGCGTAGTAGACGCAGGCGGCAGAGGTCTGCTGTATATTCTGGAAGGTGCACTGAAACAGCTGAAAGCAGGTGACCAGCACGTGACACTGAATGACGGTCAGTCCGCAGCAGCAGCGGCTCCTGAAATGGATTTCGCTTCTCTGGCATCTATCGAAAATGAATCTATCACATTTGGCTACTGTACAGAATTCTTTATCAATGTTCAGGGTGCAGATGAAACAGTAACAACAGGTCTGAAAAACTACCTGGGTACAATCGGTGACTCCGTTGTTTGCGTAGCAGACGATGAAATCATCAAAATCCATGTACACACAGATCATCCCGGTCTGGCAATCGAAAAAGCACTGACAATCGGCAGCCTGACAGGTCTGAAAAT
>JAFZDV010000157.1 GCA_017560955.1 Anaerotignum sp. | reverse complement strand
CATCAAAACAGACGACTACTTCGCACAGACTCTGAATGTACTGGCTGAAAACATTCAGGAACTGCGCATGGGCAAATAATTTTATTTGCTTCGCAGGAGGGCGTAACTGAGTACGCCAATCAGAAACAGGCTTGGCAAAAGCCATAAAAAAGAAAGTGTAAAAGCAGTTTCCGTGAAAATGAAAGACACGGGGACTGCTTTTTGTGCCTTCTGTTCGAAAATTGGAAAGAGGGTATAACAGAACAGACTGCTGAAAAGGGCATTGCAGAGTTTCCCTTTGAAGTAGTCTTTTTTATGTATGGGAACAGCGGAAAGGATACTAAAGGTCTGACCAAGGATCGAAAAGCCGCCAAAGGAAACCAGAAAGGCCACAGCAGACAGCCGCAGGCGAAGGTCTTCAGGGGCAAGGCTCAGCAGATATGCGCCATTGGTCATTTCCAGAAGGCCGCTGCAAAACCCCTGCAGGGCATCTGCGGAAAATGGCAGGAAAAACAGAATATCTGAGAGCAGAGAAAAAACGGAGGTCTGTTTCAATGCTCCAGAAAAAGCGCCAAATAAAATAAGATAACCTCCGATGAGCAAGATGGTATGAACGGCATCGGCAATGGAACTGGAAAGCACCTCTGTCAGAGGAACCTCCGTGGAAGCAGATGAAAGGATAGGTCGGTGAGAAGGTTTTTCTTTTTTTCGAAACCGCCAGAGGGTGCCTGTAATAACTGCGCCAAGGAAAGTGCAGAGCAATAACAGATAGCCGAAAAAGGGCATATCGAAAAAGCCGACACCGATGGTACCGACCAGAAAAAGGGGGCCCGGATTGTTGGAAAAAGCAAGGATATGCTGGGCTTCTTGTGGGGAAAGAAGTCTTTTTTCATAAAGCTGTGCTGTGATTTTTGCACCCATGGGATATCCTGAAAGAATGCCAGAGAAAAAGGGGAAAGCGGCAATGCCTTCCAGTCCAAAGAGAAGTTTTACCATTGGACGGAAAATATGTCCGATCTGTTCAGCAGCGCCGATCTGTAACAGGATGCTGCAGGCGGCGGCAAAGGGAAACAGAGAAGGAAATACCTTGGTCAGCCAGATCTGGATACTTTCTGCGGAAGCGGCCAGCATTTCTGCAGGATAGCGAATGAGAGAATAGAGGAGAAAAAAGACAAGGACACTGCAGACAACAGAACTTTTTTTCAAAATATCACCCCAAATAAAAAAGCCGAAATCTTCCTTTTAGCATATGAGGAGGATTTCGGCTTTATGTTTTTTACAGGATGACCAGAGGTTTTGTAAAGTCCTGATTGGTTGCGCGATAAATCTGATTGGGATAAGTCAGAGCATGGAGGTCTGTGGCTGTTTTTTCCAGCGCCAGCAGAGCCAGACCATCTTCATTCAGTACTTCAGGTGCTTTTTTCAGATTAGTCAGTACGGGAACTTTTGCATTTTCTGTCAGGTCTGCCAGAATATCAGAGGTTTCTTTTTTGAAACCCAGCACGCGGATATAAGGCATTTTGGGAAGGTTCATGAAATAAGAAACTTCCTTTTCCTTGATATCCAGCAGGATATGCAGCAGAATTCGCTGGATTTTTGTTCTGGTGTAACGCTTTGTTTTAATGAAATCGATGACATCTTTCATGTCATAACAGGAATCGATGGAATGCAGGATGCGGTTTTCCAGACCTTCTACCACTTCTGCAATTTCCTGGATCTCCTCTGCGGAGGACATACGCAGTTTGTAATGCAGGGCAGGGGTCAGTTCGTTCCAGAAACAGGGCGCAGTACCCAGAGAAAGCGCTTTATTATAAACATCATGTACATTTTCGGGCAGCTGAGGCAGGGCTTCTGTGCTGCGGCCTTCTGCAAGAGCTTTGCGGATGGCAGCGGCAGATGCGAAACCATCAGTCAGGGAGGGGCTGTTGTAGTCGCCTTCTCTTTTGATAGTCATAGGTTCCATGGTACAGTTATATCTGTCCAATGCTTTCAGATATTCCAGACCCAGAATGTGGTTGGGACGGGAAAGGATCTCACTGCTGATCTGGGAAACGATTTCCAGTGCTTTTGCACGGGCAGCAGGATAGGACAGACCTTCGTCCAGATGCTCTTTCAGGATATGCTGAAATTCTTCCGTTTCATTTTCCATCAGCCTTGCGGCTTCCTGCATGGAGTGAAGATCACCGCTTTCGGAACCGAAGCACAGAACATCTACAATGCCTGTTTCCTCCAGAATGCGCACTGCGGCACGGGCAAAGGTTTCCGCATTGGCAGCGGCAAACAGCACGGGCAGTTCCAGAACCATATCCACACCATTCATCAGGGCTGCTTCCGTTCTTGTCCATTTGTCGAAGATCGCAGGTTCGCCTCTCTGCACAAAACTGCCGCTCATCACAACAACGACGCGGTCAGCACCTGCTTTTTTCTTTGCTTCCTCGATCATATATGCATGTCCCTTATGGAAGGGATTATATTCGGTCACGATACCAAGGGTCTTCATTTTTCATCATCCTTTCGATGGTAAAAATTAAAAAAATCGAACT
>JAFZDV010000156.1 GCA_017560955.1 Anaerotignum sp. | reverse complement strand
TCTGTGCGTTCTGCTTCTTCTTTTGCCGCTTCAGCGTTTTTTTCCAGTTCAGCAATAGCCTTTTCCAGTCTCTTGAGATAGTCATTGATCTGGCGCTGGATATTATCTGTCATCATCATACCACTGCGGGTAATCACACTCAGTTCTTTGTCCATGTCCAAAATGAAATTTTCTTCACGATGATTCAGTTCTGCAACCGTTGCTTCACGCATAGCTTCCAGCATCGTCTGTGCACCTGTTTTGCGGGCCATTTCCCCCTGCTTGATCATATTCATCAGTCGATAAGCCAGCATGGTTACGCCGACAGGCCAGTAAATGGTCATTGCAACCGCTTCAAAGATAGAATTCTTAATTGTGTTGAAAGCTGCTCTTCCGGTTGTTTCGTTGCCGCCAACCCCTTTCATGATCGTTTCAGGATCGCAGGCCATGATACCCATGATGATCTGTACCAGATCAGAACGATCTTCCACACCGGTAGCCACGTCTTTCGTATCCACGTTGTATGTATTTTTCAGGGCTTTTGCGATTTCTTCGTAGGAGATAGGAGAATCCAGCCCCTCCAGCTGTCTGCTGTATCCATCCAGTTTTCTCTGCAAAATCTGCAATCTGTTGTCAATGGCACATCCCACACCTGCAGCAACACGTTTCATTTCAGGAGAAATATATGCATTCACAGCATCTGTCAGAGGTTTCATGCGTTTTTCCAGTTTTTTCTGTTTCGCTTCCTCATCCTCGCTCAGCGTACCCCAGATCTTGTCCCATGCCATGCCGGCCATCTGACCAATGCCAAACTGGATATTCTCTTCCGCAAAATGCGTTGTCCAGCCTTTGTCAATGCGAGATACACACTGCTGGTATTCATTACGGGCATCCTGCAGGATACCTGTTGCACATTCGCAGCAGCTTTCGCGGATCCCCTCCAGAATATTCGTATAATCAGCCATGTTTTCTGCCAGCCAAGCCCTTTTTCGTTCCAGTTCTTCTGCTGTGCCTTCATAAACCTGCATGATGGCTGCAATCTGCGCTTCTGCCGCCTGATACATACCTGCCATCTTAGGCAGATATGCCTGGAATGCCTTACGATCGCGGCCACCATCTGTCAGGAAATGTGCCAGGGCATTTTCAAATACAGGCACACCGGTTGTATTTTCATCCACCATGATTTCTGTACCCATCACGCGGATAGTCTCACCTTTACGGGCTTTCAGTGCACCATACGCATTTGTGTAAAAGACACGGCTCTGGAACAATTCCTCGTCAAAGCTGCCGTTTTCTTTTGTAAACACATCTTTCAGCTGTGTACGGATGTGCTCTTTCACCGCAGGCACACTAGACTCTTCTACCTGATCGAAATGATTTACTACAAAAAATAGATTCTGCATCTGCTTGCCTGCAAAATGATCTCTTACATACGCCTTATCATCTTCTGTAAAAGGCAAACCTGCATGGATCAGATAAACGATGGCATCTGCACTCTTTGCAAACTCTCTTGCCGCTTTTGTATCTGCTGCACAGTTCAGTGTGCCAGGGGAATCCACCAACTGTACCATGTTACCGCCAATACCTTCCTGGGCTACCTGAAGAACTGCATAGTCGATTCTTTCAAATTTTTCTGCATTCTCCTGATCTACACGATATTCTTCGAAAAATTCTTCCAGTGTCAGTTCCTGTTTCAGCTGCTGGCCTGTATGTGTGTCGCATTCTTTCAGATAAACAGTCGCCTTTTCTTCCTCACCGAATACCACTTTTGTAATGATCGCTGTTTCAGGTGTTGCCGCCATACGCAGGATATCCTTCCCCATCAGGGCGTTCATCAGTGTAGATTTACCGCCATTGAACACACCGGTAAACAATACTTGGAACACGCCTTCCTTCAGTTTTTCCTGCTGCTGTTTCAGCTGCTGACATTCTGCACTCATACCCAGACCGGGTACAAAGCCGTAGATTTCTTTTTTGCTCTGATCGGGTGTGCCCAGCAGATCTGCATATACTGTCATACCTTCCATTACTTTGTTGGATAATTCTTTTACGTTTTCATAGTTTTTCATAATCTTTTCCTCCTTATATTCCATTGTTTCTCTTTGTCTGTTTTCATCAGGATCTCTTTGATCTGTACTTATCATATCCTGTCGGTTTTTTCTGCCGTTCAACTTATTTCCGATTTTGTTTTACAGTACACGAATCTGTTCTTCTACTGCCTTCATCAGTTCCGCTGCAGACATTGTCCCTGTGGGAGGCACCATATTTCTTGCCAGATAATAACATTCACTGTTTTCAAAAACATCCAGCGCCTGAATTCTCTTTGGCAGGATAGGATGGGATGCTGTATATTCCCCAATACGGCGAAGCACACCGGCTTTGCGGTAACTCTGACTGCTTTCCACATAATTGTCTGCGTCCAAACCTTCCACCTGTATAAAACCAAGTTCCAGCTGCATCAGTGTTTTCTTCGCAGTTTCCATATCGCCGCAGCACAGCAGGCCTGCGCGGTCAGCTGTGATCTCAGAGCGGCGGGACCATGCTTTGATGGCGATACAAGCGCTGTTATATGCTACGGGTCCCACTACGGGGATCGCATTTGCCATAGTCCCCACCACATTTGCCGCTGTGTGATATACCACATGCCCCATTGCTACATGACCGCATTCATGGCCAATCACAAAACTGAGCTGTTCCTTTGTCAGGGCAGATACCAGATGGTTTCCAAGAACGATGTAAGGTTCTTCATCGCTGCCCATGGTGATCGCATTGAAACCGACTGCACCGGATACCACTACATAAGGTCTGCGGATCTGCAGCATTTCCACACAATGTTCCACGATCTCATTCAATTCGGGGAAAGTTTTTTCATTCACGGGGATACCGGAAGAAAGGACTGTGCCGTATTTCGCATCCACTGCCGTATCGATCAGAGATTTGAATACTGTATTGATCACTGGGTTATCCAGGATCCTTACCTGTACCGCATCCACAGGATGGCTATATACCATGATGTTTTTTTCTGCCTGTTCGGGAAGGATGGCCTTTTTTGCTACTGTCAGTGCCTTGTGCAGGAATTCTCTTTTTCTGCTTCTGCTGTTTTCTGTTTCATAAGCTGTATTTGCTGTTGCTTCCATATTCCATGTCATAATGATTCCTCCTTATTTCCATCAACTGTTGTTTTTATTTTCTGATTTCATTGTAAACCTTCCGTTTTTTCTGCCGTTCAACTTGTTTCCGTTTTCTCTTTTCTCAGAGAATCACATTCCACCTGCAGAGAAGTCAGTTTCAGATATACTCCCTGTTTTGCTGCAGCTTCTGTAAGCAAAGAAAGAAGGAGCTCTTCCATCTGATTCAGAAACCACACTGTTGCTGCGTCCTTCTTCCGCTGAGGTAACTTCGTGATACCTAACAGAAGTTTTTCCGAGAAAATACCTCTCAGGCCGCCCTTTTCCTTCTGGGATAACAGCCATGTGCCCGCTGTTTTGTTATAATCAATTTCCTTGATTTCTATGATCAATCTCATTTCAGCACCTCTTTCGTTTCTTTGTTCTCTTTTGTAACTTCATCATATCCTCTGCATTTTCTCCGCCGTTCAACTTGTTTCCGTCCATATAAAAAAGCCGCCCGACCTTTCGGCCGAGCGGCTTCGCTCATCTTTTCTCTATTAACTTTCTACAAGTACAAATTCATATCCCAATCTCTGAGCATATTTATGCATACCGCTGTTTTTATACACATACAGTGTGGCATTTTTATTGATACCCAGATCCACGCCATCTTCAGCAGGTTTTGCATTCTTCCCGAAATGCACTTCCTCCAGATGATCCGCGCCACTGAATACATCCCACCAAAGCGTTGCATCGTCTGCAAGGATCTCTACCTTTTTCAAATTCTCACAGCCAATAAAAGAACATGCACCAACATGGGTCACTGTTTCAGGTACTACGATTTCTTCCAGACCATTACACCATCTGAAAAGACAATCGATCATTTCCGCATTGCCAAGATCCACATTTTTCAGATTTGGCAATTCACTAAATAGTGCCCAGTTCAGGTGGGTGATATCGTCGCCCACAACGATGGTTTCAATATCTTCTCTGAAGCTGTACCACCAGTCAGGCATTTCGGGGCAGTAGATCCAGTAATAAGGAAATTCTGCTCTCCATGTTTCAAGTTCTTCCTCAGGAACATCGAAACACCATGTCTGTCCAGTACCTTCCAGTGTCAGCGTTCTGGTTCCTCTATCAAAGAACCAACGGATATCTTCGCCGCACCAGCCGTCGCATAGATATTCACGGTAAATATCATATGTTGTCGCAAAAGTATTGGCGGAACACTCCTTATAAGTATGGATGGTGAAATCCTCATGTGTATATTCGCCGTCGGCATCATAGGTGAAAGGTGTATATACCCGTCCCTGTTCATCCACTTCGGTTCCAATAGTTGTATAGGGTCTGATGACCACATTTTCCAGAGATTCACAGTTCATGAATGTACCCGCCTTCAGTTCACCCAGTCGGTAAGGCAGGTCTACATGTTTCAGCTGTCTGCATTCCGCAAAGGCCCAATGATCGATGGTTTCTACTGTATAAGGCAGAACGACACCTTCCAGACCTGTACCATGGAAAGCATTCCAGCCGATGCGATGCAGTGTAGGGCTCCATTCTACTTCCTTCAGATTTTCCGCACCAATAAAAGCGTTATCCCCAACGCTGGTGATGCCCTCACTCAGTACTACATATTCAATCTCACCCATCTGATCTGCCCAAGGGGCATACTCTCTGCCTTCACGGTATTCTTCCGGATTCTCTTCCATCCAAAGGCCGTTGTAATCCGGCATATCACCTTCCCCTGTAATGGTCAGCACACCATTTT
>JAFZDV010000015.1 GCA_017560955.1 Anaerotignum sp. | reverse complement strand
GTAGAAGTACTGCTCAATGCCGTTTCCATCGCCGGCGGTGTGGCCATCGCACTGACCATCTTCCATATGTCTTAAGGATAAGGAGGAATTTAATATGACAGATACAATCTTTTTCTATATCGTACACCCCCTGATCGCCATGGTGGCCTGCATGGGGTATGCCATCGTATGTAACGCCCCCAGAAAGGAAGTGCCTTACTGCGGCATGGCAGCATTCATCTGCTGGCTGACTTATCAGCTGGTAACAAGAAACGGCGGTACTGCTTTTATGGGCACTCTGCTGGCAACCTGTGCGGCAACATCTTTCTCCCGCATCCTGTCCTTCCAGAGAAGACTGCCTACCATCGTATATCACCTGCCCGGCATCCTGCCTCTGGTACCCGGTGCGGCTGTTTACCGCTGCATCACTTCCGCTATGGAAGGCGGTGCCTTTGACACAACACTGAATATCCTGACTGCATTCAAACTGGCCGGTGCCATCGGTATCGGTTCTGTAATCATTCTGGTACTGCCCAACAAATGGTTCAACATCATTCCCAGACTGCAGAGAAAAGACGCATAAAACAAAAAAGCCCTGATATGTTAATCATATCCGGGTTTTCTTTTGGAGAAAAATAAATTGGAAAGGAGGAACAGAAATGGATAATGATACCAAACTGATCAATCTGGCACTGGATGCAGGCGAGATCATGATTCAGAACGGTGCAGAAACTTTTCGTGTGAAAGACACCATGCGCCGCATCCTTGGCACCACAGGCAGAGAAAACATCGAAGCGACTGCCCTTGTTACCCTTCTTCTGGCGACACTGCCCCGAGAAGACCAAAGACCTCTTTCCATGATGCGCGCCATCCACAGTCGTTCCGTCAATTTCCAGAAAGTGTGCCATGTGAACGATATGTCCCGTGCCTTTGTAGAAGGACGCATCACGCTGGACGAAGCCATCTATTATCTGGATCAGATTTCCCATGAAAAGGAATACACCCTGCTGACCCGTGTCATTTTCTATGGTCTCATTGCCAGCTGTTTCTCCTTCCTTGGTAGCCGCTCTGCTCTGGATGGCTTTGTCGCTCAGATCATCGGTACTTTGCTGGGTTTTCTGGTCCACTGGACAAACAAACAGAAAATGCCCTATTTTCTGCCGATTTTCCTCCACGGATGCTTTGTGGCATTTATGGCCTGCGGACTCCATCCCCTCTTCCCCGGCACTCATGTAGACACCCTCATCATCGGCGGTCTGATGCCTCTCTTCCCCGGGGTGACCTTCTCCAAGGCCATGCGTGACATTCTGGAAGGAAGTATCATCAGCGGATATACAAAGCTGGTGGAAGCCATTGTCATTGCAGCCTCTCTGGCTGGGGGCGTTGGTGTGACTTTATCTTATTTCATATAAAAAAAGAAATCCGACACAACTGTGTCGGATTTTTGTTTTTTTAAAATTCTCTTCTGCCTTCCAGCGCACGGGAAAGTGTAATCTCATCCACATATTCCAGATCGCCGCCAACGGGAACACCATTTGCAATACGTGTCACTTTTACATCCAGTGTTTTCAGCATTTTTGCGATATACATGGCTGTTGCTTCGCCCTCTACATTGGGGTTTGTCGCAAGGATGACTTCCTCTACTGTTCCGTCGATACGACTGATCAGTTCACGGATCTTGATATCCTGTGGACCAACACCCGTCATAGGGGAGATGGCACCATGAAGCACATGATAGACACCGTGGAATTCCTTGGTTCTTTCGTATGCCGCCATATCTCTGGGGTCTTCTACCACCATGATGACCTTATGGTCACGTTTCACATTAGCGCAGACAGGACAGATATCCTCTTCTGTCAGGTTACAGCAGACAGAACAGTATCTTACCTGATCCTTTGCCTCCAGAATGGCCTCGGACAGCGCCGCCACCTTTTCTCTGGGCATATGGATGATGTGGAACGCCAGTCTCTGGGCGGATTTACCGCCAATACCCGGAAGAGATGCCAGTTCTTCAATTAATCTTGTTACAGGGTTACCGTAATAATTCATTCGTATCCCTTCTTATCAGAACATGCCCATGCCGCCTGTCATGCGACCCATTTCAGCATTATACATTTCTTCTACCTGTCTGATCGCTTCATTTACAGCAGAGATGATCAGGTCTTCCAGCATTTCAACATCATCGGGATCAACAACATCGGGGTTGATTTTCAGTTCCTGGATTTCTTTTTTACCGGAAATCACAACTTTTACTGCACCGCCGCCGGATGTCATTTCCAGTGTTCTTGCCTGCAGTTCTTCCTGTTTTTCCATCATCTGTTTCTGCATTTTCTGCGCCTGTTTCATCAGGTTGTTCATGTTCATGCCGCCCATACCGCCGGGGAAACCGCCTTTTGCCATATTAAATTCCTCCTGAGAATCATTTTCAAATATACATTTTATCTATTTTATTATAAACCTTACACTCTTGCAAGGGTTTACTCGATATCCGCTTCAGGGAAATATGCTCCCAGAAGGCTTGCAAACTCTGCATCCTCTTCTTCTGTTGCATGATCTTCCTGTTTGCCGTAGGCCGCTTCGTGCCATTTATCATATTCTGCCTTGGTGGTCACTTCGATATCGAAGCTCTTTTCCGCTTCTTTCTCCAGT
>JAFZDV010000155.1 GCA_017560955.1 Anaerotignum sp. | reverse complement strand
TAAAGAAGATATCACAGGCAGCATGGCCCATGCGAAAATGCTGGGCAAACAGGGCATCATCCCTGCCGCTGACGCAGAACTGATCATCAAAACACTGCAGGAAATTCTGGCTGACATCGAAGCAGGCAAAGTAACTTTCGACGAAAAAGCAGAAGATATCCATATGAACATCGAAACCATCCTGATCAGCCGTATTGGCGATGTAGGCAAACGCCTGCACACAGGCCGCAGCCGCAACGACCAGGTTGCTCTGGATATCCGTATGTACACAAAGAAAGAAATCACAGAAATCAAAGAACTGGTGAAAAACCTGATGGTCACACTGAATGATTTCGCAGCAGACCATACAGAAACCATCATGCCCGGCTACACACACCTGCAGCGTGCACAGCCTGTCACACTGGCACACCACCTGCTGGCTTATGTAGAAATGTTCAAACGCGACTATGACCGCCTGTGCGATACGTTCAAACGTACAGACGTAATGCCTCTGGGCAGCGGCGCACTGGCAACTACAACATATCCTCTGGACAGATATTTCGTAATGGAAGAACTTGGCTTCTCTGCCATCACACAGAACTCCATGGACGGCGTTTCCGACCGTGATTTCTGTATCGAACTGGCATCCACACTGTCTATCCTGATGATGCACCTGAGCCGTTTCTGCGAAGAAATCATCCTCTGGAGCAGCCACGAATTCCATTTCGTAGAACTGTCCGACGCATACTCCACAGGCTCCAGCATCATGCCCCAGAAAAAGAACCCCGACATGGCAGAACTGATTCGCGGCAAATCCGGCCGTGTATATGGTCACCTGATGGGTCTCTTGACAACTATGAAAGGTCTGCCTCTGGCATATAACAAAGATATGCAGGAAGACAAAGAAGGTCTGTTTGATGCCATCGATACTGTAAAAATGTGCCTGCCCGTATTCACAAACATGATCGCAACAATGACAGTACGCAAAGCAGAAATGCTGAACGCAGCAAAGGGCGGCTTCACAAACGCAACAGACGCAGCAGACTGGCTGGTAAAACAGGGCGTACCTTTCCGTGATGCTCACGAAATCATCGGTAAACTGGTGCTGTACTGCATCGAACATAACACAAATCTGGACGACCTGTCTCTGGAAGAATATAAAGCGATCTCTCCCGTATTCGACGACAGCGTTTATGCTGCCATCAATGTAAACGAATGCGCACAGGCGAGAAAAGTTGTGGGCGGCCCTGCGAAAGAAGCAACAACAGCAGCCATCGAAAACAACAAAAAATTCTTCGACACAATTTAAGACCTTGGGGCTCTGCCCCAATACCCCGGCAGGGGACTGGTCAAGCATCTTCCTTCGGAAGACGGCTTTGCCGCCGCCTTACTCTTGGCGGTGCTCATACCCCTGCACCCTATTTGCAAAAGCATTCGCTTTTGCGGACATCAAAACCTAAGGCTTTCTCTGATTTCAGAGAGAGCCTTTTCTTTTTCTTCCCTTTGCCGTATAATCGAATAGAACTCCTATTTGCAAACGCATGGATATGCGTTTGCTGTATCGGGTCGAGGGGGTGACCCCCTCGCAGGGGTCAAGAGGGGACAGCGTCCCCCGAAAAGGAGGTTTTATCTTGAAAAAAGTAATGTTAGGCAATACAGGCATCGAAGTCAGTATCGCAGGCTTCGGCGTGCTGCCCATGGGCCCCAGCCAGCTGGCTCTGCCCATGGAAGAAGGTGCCGCAATCATAAAATACGCATATCAGAAAGGTATCAACTTCATCGATACTGCCCAGTATTACCGCGCCTATCCATATATCAGCAAAGCACTGGAAGACGGCGGCATGGATGACTTTGTCATCTGTTCCAAGTCCCTGTCCGACGATTACGACGGCATGATGGAAGCCATTTATGAAGCAAGACAGGAACTGAACCGCGAAGTCATCGATATTTTTCTGATGCATGAAGTGCGTCATGGTCAGCTGGAAGAACGCGCAGGCGCATGGGAAGCACTGAAAGATGCAAAAGCCAAGGGCCTGGTTCGTGCCATCGGCCTTTCCACCCATCATGTGGATATCTGTATGGCGGCGGCATCCATGGATGAACTGGATGTAGTCTTCCCCCTCATCAACTACGCAGGTCTGGGGATCCGCAAAGGAAACCAGTTCGCCACAAGGGAAGAAATGATGGAATCCATCAGAGCCTGCCACGATGCAGGCAAAGGCATATTTTCCATGAAAGCCTTTGGCGGCGGCAGTCTGACTGTCAGCTATCAGGAGGCACTGGACTATGTCTTCTCTCAGCCAGAAATCGATTCTGTCATGATCGGCTTTGGCAAAATTGCAGAAGTAGACGACCTGCTTTCCTATCTGGACGGTTCTATGGCAAAGGATTATAACCCTGATGTTTCCAAGAAAAAAGTTCATATCAACCACGAAGACTGCGAAGGCTGCGGCTCCTGCAAAAACGCCTGCCCCGCCGGCGCAATTTACTGGGGTGAAAACGGTCTGGCGGAAGTGGATCACGAAAAATGCCTGACCTGTGGCTATTGCAGTCCTGTTTGTCCTGTCAGAGCTGTAATTATGTATTAAACAAAAAATGCTATCTCACATGAGATAGCATTTTCTTTTTAAATTTCTAATTTCCAGCCACAGTCATTGTGGTAGATCATCTGCTTGGTCATGCCGCCGTCGATGCAGATATTTTCCCCTGTGATAAAACCTGCTTTATCAGAACAGAGGAACAGCACCATATTTGCAATATCCATGGGGTTACCCACTCTACCCACAGGATGCTGTGCCGCATCAGGGCCATCATATTCCTCATAATCCGTATCGATCCAGCCGGGGGAAATGGAGTTCACACGCACTTTTCCTGCCAGGCTCACTGCCAGCGCATGGGTCAGGGATGCAATGCCGCCTTTTGCCGCTGTATAGCTTTCTGTGAAAGGCTGGCTCATCCTGTCACGGCTGGAAGACATATTGATGATGCTTGCCCCCTCAGAAAAATAAGGCAAAAACAGTTTTGTCAGGTAAAAAGGCGC
>JAFZDV010000154.1 GCA_017560955.1 Anaerotignum sp. | reverse complement strand
GCAGACCCACGAAAGCCTGCGCATGGATATGCTGGAAGAGGCTTATGAAGCGGCAAATGCTATTGACAATAACGATATGCCTAATCTTTGCGAAGAACTGGGTGATGTGCTGATGCAGGTGGTGTTCC
The DNA here is from genome assembly GCA_017560955.1 of Anaerotignum sp. Lineage (GTDB taxonomy): Bacteria > Bacillota > Clostridia > Lachnospirales > Anaerotignaceae > Anaerotignum_A. The sequence continues at coordinate 3,154 of JAFZDV010000154.1, read as the reverse complement.
ATTCTCGTATCGAAGAAGAAAAGGGCGAAGAAGCGGCCTTTACACTGGAAGATGTTATCCGCGGTATTGGTGAAAAGATGGTGTATCGTCATCCCCATGTATTCGGTAACGGCGAAGTGAAAGCAGATACCCCTGAGCAGGTGCTGGTAAACTGGGAAGCCCTGAAGAAGGTGGAAAAGGATACAAAAACACAGACTGCTGTTATGCAGAGTGTGCCTGAGGCACTGCCTGCTCTCATTCGTGCCAGAAAGGTACAGAAAAAGGCGGCAGATGTGGGCTTTGACTTCCCTGTGACAGAGGATGCATTCAAAAAGGTTTACGAAGAAATGAAAGAACTGGAAGAGGCCGCAAAGACCGCTGAAAATGCCGATATTGAGGAAGAATTCGGGGACTTGCTGTTCGCATTGGTGAATATCTCAAGGTTTTTGAAAATAAATCCCGAGTTTGCCTTGACAAAAGCCATCAAAAAGTTTATAAATAGATTTGAGTATATTGAGAAATCCGCCCTTTTTCAGGGAAAGAACCTCTCTGATATGACTCTGGAGGAAATGGATTTACTCTGGGACGAGGCGAAAATCGCTCTGCGCCCAAAGAAATAATATAATGGAAATACTAGGAGGCAAAACACAATGAACAAATCTGAACTGGTTGCAGCAATCGCTGAAAAAGCAGAAATGAGCAAAAAAGATGCTGAAAAAGCACTGAAAGCATTTGAAGAAGTAGTAACAGAAACACTGGCAGCAGACGGCAAAGTACAGCTGGTAGGCTTCGGTACATTCGATGTAGCTGAAAGAGCAGCTCGCGAAGGCAGAAACCCTCAGACAGGTGAAGCAATGCCCATCCCCGCTTCCAAAGCTCCCAGATTCAAAGCGGGTAAAGCTCTGAAAGACGCTATCAACAAATAATTTTTCCTGCGGGAATTTAAAGCACTCTTGCAAAAGAGTGCTTTTTTACTAAGTATTCATAAGGAGGAAACAACATGAGAGTTGATAAATTCCTGAAAGTATCCCGTATCATCAAAAGACGCACCATTGCCAACGAAGCATGTGATGCCGGCAGAGTTTCCATCAATGGCAAAGTGGTAAAGGCCGGTGCGGAAGTAAAGATCGGTGATATCATTGAAATTCAGTTTGGTAACAACACAACAAAGGTGGAAGTGCTGGAACTGAAAGAATCTACAAAAAAAGAAGATGCGGCGGGCATGTACCGTTCTGTATAAAAAGGCGCAGATGCGTCTTTTTTTTATGCGGAAAGCATATCCTTACAGCAGGGGGTGTGCCTATGGCGGAAGAAAAACGGAAAAGCGGCAAACATACATTATATATGGAGGAAAGAGAAAAGGTGCGTGTCAGCGGTGTGCTGGAGGTACTGTCCTTTGATGAAGAAGGGGTCATGATGGAAACGGACTGCGGCCTGCTGTTATTGAAAGGCAGCGGCCTGCATATGGGGAAACTGGATCTGGAATCGGGGGATGTGGCAGTGGAAGGCAGTGTTGACAGTGTTGCATATTCCGATGGCAGGATGGCGGAAAAACAATCCTTTCTGGGAAAACTGTTTCGGTAAGGGGCTGAGGAGATGATCTTATCCTTGCATATGCAGGCAAAGTTGTTTCTGCTGACGGTGCTGATGGGCGGCGGCATGGGTCTGGTGTATGATGGACTGCGGCTGTTTCGCCGCAGAGTGCCCCATAAGCCTTTCTGGGTACAGATGGAAGACGGCCTGTTCTGGCTGGCGGCAGTATTTCTGGTGTTCGGGGTCATGCTCCGTGTAGGCAGCGGAGAAATTCGTTTCTTTACCATATTGGGACTTTTTGGCGGCATGGGGCTCTATTTTCTGACACTGAGTTCTGTGGTCATGGCTGTCAGTGACCGTGTGATTTTCCTGATAAAATACTGTGCAGTATTGCTTTTACGTATCGTTCTGACCCCGATTCGACTGATTTTTCTGCCTTTTCGGAATCCCCTGCAAAAAATCAGGGGATTTTGCGAGAAACAACGGAAAAAACTATTGCATTCGTGTAAACTTTGTGTAAAAATGAAACTGAATCGTCTTCGAATCGACTGGAAAATATTTCGGGGGAAGAAAAAATAGCAGGGAGAATGTTTATGGAAAAGAAAAAAAGAATCAAAAAATCCAGAAAAGCATCCGCTCTTTTTGTAAGAGTGTTCCTGCTGGTATTCGTGTGTGCAGTTTCTGTGGGTATCGGTAAGCAGGCTGTTCGCTATCAGGCAGTGAAGGAAGAACTGGCTGTGGTAACGGCGGAAATCAAAGAGGAACAGGAAAAACAGCTGAATTTTGAAACCCGTAAGGAATATTATACAGGGGATGTTTATATCGAGCAGGTTGCAAGGGAACAGCTGGGTATGGTAAAGCCCAATGAGATCATCTACATCAACCGCAGCGAATAAAAATCAAAAAGTGTCGAAAAAAGACTTGACTTTTTCTGGATGAGAAGATATACTGAACAAGTCTTGTGGCGGAGTAGCTCAGTTGGCTAGAGCATGCGGTTCATACCCGCAGTGTCGGGGGTTCAAGTCCCTCCTCCGCTACCATTTTTATATAATTGAATATGTTAAAATTATGGAAGTTTGCTCATGCTTAGTAACCGAAGGTTGCGACCCGAAGGGTGAAGGAGAGCATCTGCCGAAACAAACTGAATATGTTAAAATTATGGAAGTTTAGCTCAGCTGGGAGAGCATCTGCCTTACAAGCAGAGGGTCACAGGTTCGAGCCCTGTAACTTCCATTTTTTTTGCGCTCCGGCGGGAGCCTCCGCTTTCGTCAAAAGCTCAGACGCAAGCGTCTTCAAGCTTTTGACGAGTGGAAACAGAAGAATAAACAGATAAGTTCCAGCGGTGCAGGCACCTTGAAACTTCCTGTTTTCCTCGGACGAGCAAAGCCCGCCCTGCGGATTTCAGTCAGGAAACGCTTCGTTTCCCGAACCCTTCCGTAATTATCGCCATGATGAAAGTCATGGCTTTTACTTTTTAGCAAATAAAAAAAGCGAAGAACCCGAAAGTCCTTCGCCTGTTTTTTTAATAAAGCCTCCATCTGTCGCTTTGGAAAAATTTGGAGAATGGGTGTGTGTCTGCCGAAGCAGTTCCGCCTTCTTCCGCCGAAGCAACGCCCTTTGGCTCCACCAACATACGATCCAG
>JAFZDV010000153.1 GCA_017560955.1 Anaerotignum sp. | reverse complement strand
CTGAGAGACAAATAATAATAAATGACGAAAAGGGGAGGAAACTCCTCATAGAAAAAGACCCTTCATTGTACATAAGATACGATGAGGGGTCTTTTATTGCATAAAAAAATACCCCGACAATGTCGAGGTATTGGATATCGTAATTTTATTATACGAACTCGTATTTTTTCATCATGCAGATTGCGATGGGAGTAGGGCCGATGTGAGAACCGATTGTGATACCTACAGTCCATACATCTTCATATACATCGTAACCTTCTGCACGAAGTTCATTTGCCATTTCTACTGCAGTTTCATGGCGTTCTTTTTCGCCGCGTACGAAGAGTACTCTGTACTGGTCTTTGTCAGCACCCATTTTTTCTTTGGACAGATCCATGATTGTTTTCAGGGCTTTTTTGGAACCTCTTACTTTGCTTTCAGCCTGCAGTTCGCCGTCTTTCATAGAGATGATGGGTTTGATGTTCAGGATAGCGCCTGCCAGTGCGGAGGCTTTACCAAGTCTGCCGCCTTTCTGCAGGTGTTCCAGAGAGTCAACTGTAACATACAGGCAAGCGGATTCTTTCATTTTATCCAGTTTTTCAACAACGGAATCCATTTCCATACCTGCATCTCTCATGCGGCATGCTTCCATAACCATCAGACCTTCACAAGCTGTTGCACATGTTGTATCAACCACTCTGATGATACGGTCGGGATAGTCGTCTGCCAGAATATTTGCTGCATTGACAGCACTGCCATAAGAACCGCTGAATTTGGAAGACAGGCAGAGGCACAGAACATCGTTGCCTTCTTTCAGTGCTGCTTCCATGGCATCCATATAAGCCTGTACAGAGGGCAGGGATGTTTTGGGGAACAGTTTTTCTGCATTGATTTTGTCATAAAATTCATCGGGTGTGATGTCTTTCAGTTCTTCCAGATAATTCTGCTGATCAAAGGAAACATTGAAAGGAACATAAGTTACATTCTGTGCAGCAAAAACTGCTGCGGGCATATCGCAGGATGTATCTGCAATGATTTTGTATTTATTCATAGGATAACCTCCATATATTCATACTATTCGTATTGTATACTATTATTCTAACTATAAATTTGTGAGTTGTCAACAAATTCGGTAACACTGTGATGTAGTAAAACATACTACATTGGGGGATGTAAAAACTTTAAGAAAAGGAATGTTGCTCAGGTCAATAAAAAAGGCGAAGAAGAGATTTGTTTTTTAAAATAGATAATGCTATAATATATATTTGTGTAAATATGAAGGAAGGGAGGATAAAAATGGGAAAAATTCTTGTGATTGCCGAAAAACCATCTGTAGCCAGAGATATTGCCAAAGTGCTGAAAGCAGGGCAGAAAGGCGATGGATGTCTGATCGGTGAAAAATATGTTGTTTCTTGGGCGGTTGGTCATCTGGTGACATTGGCAGAGCCTGAGGATTATGATGAAAAATATAAAAAATGGAATTTTTCTGCATTGCCGATCCTTCCAGATGAAATGAAATTAAAAGCCATCAGACAGACAAGGGATCAGCTGAAGATCCTTCATAAATGGATGAACAGTCCTGAAATTGACAGTCTGATCTGTGCGACCGATAGTGGAAGAGAGGGCGAGCTGATCTTCCGATATATTTATGATATCACGAAATGTAAAAAGCCTTTTGAACGTCTCTGGATCAGCAGTATGACAGAGGAAGCCATCAAAGAAGGTTTTGCAACGTTGAAAGACGGCAGAGAATACGATTTATTGTATTCTTCTGCGAAATGTCGTTCTGAAGCAGATTGGCTGGTAGGTATGAATGCGACGAGGGCTTATACTTTGCGCTACGATGCGCTATTGAGTATTGGCCGTGTACAGACACCGACTCTTGCACTTATCGTTAATAAGCAGAAAGAAATCGAGGCCTTTGTGGCGGAGGACTACTTTGAAGTGCAGGCGGATTTCGGCGGATATACGGGTATGTGGATCGATAAAGAGGAACACACCCGTATTGAAAAAGAAGAAACAGCCAAAGAAATCGTTGCAAAGGTAAGCGGTAAGCAGGCAGTCATTACAAAGGTAGAAAAAGAAGAAAAGAAAATGCCTCCTCCGTTATTATATGACCTGACGGAGTTGCAGAGGGATTGTAATAAGAAATTCGGTTTTTCTGCAAAGAAGACACTGGATATTGCCCAGAATCTGTATGAAAAACGAAAAATGATCACCTATCCCAGAACGGACAGTCGCTATCTTAGCGATGATATGAAAGGAAAGGTACATAACACTTTACGCAGGTTGAATGAACTGGAGGAATACCAGCCCTATACACAGCCTTTGTCCGGGAATATTGCTTTTACAAAGCGAATCATTGATAACAGTAAGGTTACAGACCACCATGCGATCATTCCCACAGACGGCAGACTTCGTGTGGACAGTCTGACGGAAGAGGAAAAGAAAGTTTTCTCTTTGGTGGCGGCAAGATTTCTTGCAGTGTTCTATCCTTATTATAGATATGAAACCACAAAGGTTTATGCAGAAGCGGAACAGGAAAACTTCCTTTCCAAAGGTACTGTAGTACTGGAAGAAGGCTGGCAGGCGGTAGAAAAAGCCCTTGTGCCTGCGGCTGTTTCCAAAAAGAAGAAAAAGGATGAAGAAGAACAGAAATTGCCTGCCCTTACAGAAGGAGAACTGCGGAAAGTGGAGAAGGCGACGGTTCAGAAAAAGAAAACAAAAGCCCCCACACCTTATACGGAAAGTTCTCTTCTTTCTGCTATGGAAAATGCAGGCAGGTTTGTGGAGGATGAAGCACTGAAGGAACAGATGAAAGACAGTGGTCTGGGTACACCTGCTACAAGGGCAGCCATCATTGAGCGTCTGCTGACAGTAGGCTATATTGTCCGTAAAGGGAAAAATCTGGTTCCTACGGAAAAAGGCATGAAACTGATCGAAGTTGTTCCCATTGAAATGAGCTCTCCTCAGACAACAGGTAAATGGGAAAAAGGTCTTTCTTCCATTTCCAAAGGGAATATGACGGAAGAAAAGTTTATGGCAAGTATCCGCCGCTATGTGCAGTTTCTGATTCAGGATGCCGCATCGGGCAGAAGGGCGGATGTGGTTTTCCCTGAAGAGCAGCTCAGAGGAAAAAGGAGAAAAAATAATGCTTTTGGCAAATGTCCTGTATGCGGAAAGGATATTCTGGAAAACACAAAATCCTTTTACTGCGCAGGATGGAAACAGGGCTGTAAATTTTCTCTCTGGAAAGACCATCTGACACCCTATGGACTGACCCTCGACGGCGGCATGGTGAAACTTCTTCTGAAGAACGGGAAAACAGAGAGGATGCCTGTATCTTTGCCACAGACAGGGGAAAAAGGTACTGCTGTACTGATCCTGAATAAAGAAAAGGGCGGCCAGATCGAAATCATGGATTTTATGCGCGGAGTTGCGGAAACAGCAAAGATTTGATATGATTTCATATTGTGAGAATAACATTTTGTTGAAATAGATTGGAGATTAACATGGAAAACATTTATGGTAAATTAGGCATTTCCCCTGAAGTGGAAGCCTTTGGTAATGAAATTCTGAAAGGTCTGAAAGATCGTTTTGAAAAAATCGATGAAGTGGCTGAGTATAATCAGGCAAAAGTTCTGAAAGCGATGCAGGACGAAAGAGTAAATGCAGGTTGTTTTGCAGGTTCTACAGGTTACGGCTACAATGATGATGGCCGTGATAAACTGGAAAATGTATATGCGAGAACTTTCAATACAGAAGCGGCACTGGTTCGTCCTCAGATCACATGCGGTACACATGCACTGGCAATTGCGCTGTCTGCAAATCTGGTGCCCGGTGATGAACTGCTTTCTCCCGTAGGCAAACCTTATGACACACTGGAAAAAGTAATCGGTACTGTACCTTCTCCCTGTTCCCTGATGGAATATGGTGTTTCCTACAGACAGGTAGATCTGCTGGAAGATGGCACATTTGACTATGAAAATATCAGAAAAGCCATCAATGAAAAAACAAAACTGGTTACTATCCAGCGTTCCAAGGGTTATGCAATGCGTCCCACATTCTCTGTAAAACAGATTGGTGAGCTGATCGCGTTTGTAAAAGAAATCAAACCTGATGTGATCTGCATGGTAGATAACTGCTATGGCGAATTTGTTGATGTGATCGAACCTTCTGATCTGGGTGCTGATATGATCGTTGGTTCCCTGATCAAAAACCCAGGTGGCGGTCTGGCACCTATCGGCGGCTACATCTGCGGCAAACAGGAATGTATCGACAGATGCGCTTACAGACTGAGTGCTCCCGGTCTTGGTCAGGAAGTTGGTGCATCTCTGGATCTGAACAGATCTCTGTATCAGGGTTTCTTCCTTTCTCCTACAGTAACAGCAGGTGCGTTGAAAGGTGCGATCTTCGCGGCTAATATTTATGAAAAACTGGGTTTCCGTGTAATTCCTAACAGCACAGAACCTCGCCACGATATCATTCAGGCTGTAGAACTGGGCAGTGGTGCAGCTATGGAAGCATTCTGTCAGGGTATTCAGGCAGCAGCTCCTGTAGACAGCTATGTAACACCCATTCCTTATGCAATGCCCGGCTATAACTGTGATGTTATCATGGCGGCAGGTGCGTTCATTCAGGGTTCTTCCATCGAACTGAGTGCCGATGGTCCTATCAGAGAACCTTATTCCGTATATTTCCAGGGTGGCCTGACATGGTTCCATGCAAAAACAGGTATCCTCATGTCCCTGCAGAAACTGTATGAAGCAGGTCTGGTAAATCTGAATAAATAAGAAAAAAGAGTTGGTATTATGCCAACTCTTATTTTTTTCCAAAAAGAAAATATAATTCTTTACTGGAAAGACAGCCAAGGATGAATAGGAAGAAGATATACAGGACACCTGTTCCAGCCAGGGAACACACAAAAAGCAATTTGGAAGGTTCGGATATCCGAATGAGATATTTTACAAGAAGCCCTGCGGCGCCGCCTGCCAGAGAAGGTTTCAGGAAACAATTATAAAAGGAAGGAAGTGTGCCTGTATGCTTCCATAATAAAAACAGAGAAGTACAAACTGAAAACAGCAGGCTAAGGAACCATCCGAATATAAATGCAGGAATACCGTACAGTGGCATGAAAAACCAGATGACGGCTATGCTGATGACAGAGGATAGGATACTGTTCCAGAAAAGAAAGAACTGTTTGCCCAATCCGTTTAATAATCCGTTCAGGGTTGTCTGTGCATATAAAAGGGGACAGAGGAATGCCATTGGAAATAATACATTTCCTAAAGATGATCGGTTATAAACGATATAACAGATCTCTTTTGGAAAAACAGCAAAGAAAGCGGTTGCCCCAAACCCTATAATAGAAGTAAAAAGAAAGACAGCAGAAACTGTTCGCTTGATACGATGATGCTGGGATATGGCATTTGCCTCAGAAATTTCAGGAACAAGAGATACGGAAGCAGCCATCAGGCAGGCGGAGGGCAACATCAGCAGCGGCATAGCCATACCTGTCAGTTCCCCGTAGGTGGCTAATGCCTGCGCAGTGTTCTGTCCATATTGCTGCAGCTGCTGTGGGATCATCAGATTTTCAACAGTAGACAGCAGAGAGGAAGAGATACGCGCAGCGGAAAGCGGAAGTGACATTGTCAAAACCAATATCATAGCAGAGCATGATGATATCGTGGCTTTCTGCGAGAAAAAGTGTTTCTTTTTATAATGTCTGTAATTCCATAGCGTGAAACAACAGGAGAGAAATTCACCGCAGAAAATACCTGCTACTGCGGCAATACAGGCGTATGTCAGCCCTAAGGGAACGAAAAATCCTGCAAGGAAATAGACAGTCAGAATACGAACGGTCTGTTCCAGAACCTGTGATAATGCAGGAATTGCGTTTTCCTGTAATCCGATAAAAAATCCGCGCAGACAGGAACCAACAGCCATAAACGGGATGGCAAATGACAGCAGCTGCAAAGGATATGTAACACGAGTATCTTTTAAAAGGGAACAGGCGATTATCTCTGCACCGAAAAAGAGAAGAAGAGCAATACAAAGGCTGATCACCAAAGATAGGAATACAGATTGTCTGACGATTTTAATGATATTTCCTTTCTGGCCTTTGATGTATTCCTGAGCAGTCAGATGAGAAATGGCAGTGGTGAAACCAGCAGAAGTCATACTCCAAGCCAGACCATAAACAGGAAGGATCAGTTGATACAGCCCGATGCCTTCCGCACCAATCGCATTCGAAAGATAAACACGATTGAAAAATCCCATGCATCTGGTGATAAGATTTGCAGTTGTCAGTATGATTGTTCCTGTGATGACTGTTTTTCTGCTCATTTCAGATTCTCCGTAGCTTTTTCATTTATGTATATGCCAATGGTAAGTGAAATAGAAGGGCATCGGACTGAATAAAAGTAATGCGGGTAAGAAATTAATGTAAAAATTCGATATTTGATTGTATACATCTAATTACGAAGAAACATTGAAATCATGAACTTTGTCCAATCTGTATCGAAAAAGTATGAATAATGTAAAGAGAATGAAAAAAATTAATGAAACATATTGACAATGTTTTGTCAACGTTATATAATCAACTCACAAAGTGCATAAAGCCAGATGAAGTAAAAGGGAGATCTCCTTATCCATTAAGGGGAACCGATGGAGCAATTTAAAGAAAGAGCCGTTCTTTAAAGAAACTTTCAGGTACCAAAACCTTTTATGGATGGGACTCTGGAAAGAACTTGGCTTTATTGCCAATGTCGCCGTAGAAGTAATGCTTTCAGGTAAGGATACAGAGGATATACAGGCAGAAACGGAATTATTTTATTTTTATTATGCTGTATATCCTTTTTTTAGATTCTGGAAGGTGCTGAAAGGCGACGATATTTCTATTTATCTCTAAAAAGGAGGAAGGAAAAAATGAGTAACACAAACACAGAAATGAAGAAGGAAATGGGCGTATTCTCTGCTATGACAGTAGTAGTAGGCTGCGTTATCGGTTCCGGTGTATTCTTCAAACCTACAGCAATGTACACAGCAACAGCAGGTGCTCCTGGTCTGGCTATCGTAGCTTGGATCATCACATCCCTGATGTGTCTGTGTGCTGCTATGACATTCGCTGAAATCGCGATCCTGATGCCTGAAACAGGCGGTATGCCCGTATACCTGAAAAGAGTATTCGGTGAAAAAGTTGGTTATCTGTGCGGCTGGATGCAGACAGTAATCTTCTACCCCGGTCTGGTAGCTGCTCTGGGTGTAGCTGTAGCAAACCAGGCTAAACTGTTCATCGGCGACGGTATGGTTGTTCCCGTAGCTATGGCTTGTATCCTGATCATGGTAATCCTGAACTGCATGGGTTCCAAAGTTGGTGCTGCTGCTCAGAATATCTTCACAGTAGCTAAACTGGTTCCCCTGGTACTGATCATGATCTTTGGTTTCATCAGAGGTAATGGTAACCCCATCTTCGATCCCATGCTGGGTGAAGGCCTGTCCATGGGTTCTGTACTGGGTCAGCTGATGATCGCTGTACTGTTCGCATTCGAAGGTTGGACAAACGTAGGTGCTATCGCTGGTGAAATGAAAGACCCCGGTAAAGACCTGCCTAAAGCTGTAGTTGGCGGCGTAGCTATGATCATGGCTGTATACGTAATCGTTAACCTGGCTTACCTGTGGGTACTGCCCGCTGATGTAATGATGAATCTGGAATCTCCCGCTTCCGCAGTAGCTATGGAAATCTTCGGTGATATGGGTGGTAAATTCGTATCCGTTGGTATCATGATCTCCGCTGGCGGTGCTTGTAACGGTTTCATCCTGTCCGGTTCTCGTACAGCTCTGTACATGGCAGAACAGGGCGACCTGCCTTGCAGCAAAACACTGGCTAAAATCTCCAAAAACGGTGTTCCCGCAAACTGCAT
>JAFZDV010000014.1 GCA_017560955.1 Anaerotignum sp. | reverse complement strand
GCCAGACATGGAAAAACCTGTTGTTCTGGAGCAGGTGGCTGCGGCAAAAAATCCTCCTGCAATGGAAGAATGGGAAACAGTCGGCTTTGAGAATTATCTGCAGAGAAAAAGACTCTTTCTTTCTGCAAAGAAAACAGAAGAAGAGCAGAGGGAAGTTTCTTTTGCAAAGGTGGAAGAAGCAGAGGCTATCCTTGCTATGATGGAGGACGCTTTTGAACCTTACACATCTGCATTGCCTGACATGGATACTCTGAAACAGGATATTTCTGAAAATCGTGTTATTGCAGTGAGAGAGGATGAAAACCTTCTTGGGTTCCTTCGTTTTGGCAGAGAAAAGAAAGTATCCGTTCTCTGGCAGATCGTGGTTGCGCCTGCAGGCAGAGGAAAGGGCATCGGTACTGCTCTGGTGAAGGACTGGATTTCTCTGGAAAGAGCGGATGCAGCAAAATTTCAGCTTTGGGTAAGGGAGGATAATCCCCCTGCATTGAAAATGTATGAAGCACTGGGCTTTCTGCCTGATGGCAGGATTGCACCGGTGATGTTGAAAAAATAAGAGAAGAAAAATTTGAAGAGAGAAAGGAAAGATATTATGGACGCATTATTGAAAATTCTGGCAGAACTGAGACCCGATGTAGATTTTGAAGAAAACAAGGAACTGATTGACAGCGGCGAACTGGATTCCTTTGATATCGTATCTCTGGTTGGCGAACTGTGCGATGAATACGACATCGAAATCGGTGCTGATGATATCGTTCCCGAAAACTTCAATTCTGTAGAAGCAATCTGGGCTCTGGTTCAGAGTCTGATGGAAGACTGATTAAATTTTTAAGTAAGACTAAGGAGTAGCGGTAATGGCATTTACATCATTTCGATTTATCGTTTTTCTTGTACTGGCTGCCGCAGCATATTTCCTGACACCGAAGCGTTGCCGATGGGTAACGCTTTTTGTTGCTAACTATGTGTTTTATTTCATCTCCGGCGGTAAAATTTTTGTTTACCTGCTGGCGACGACAATCACCACATATCTGGCAACAGTGAAGCTGGGCAATATGGCGGAGAAGAACAAGGAAGCCTTCAATGCAGTGAAGGCAGAACTGGATAAAGAAGAGAAAAAAGCGTGGAAGGCGAACTTTACAAAGCAGAAAAAGAAAATTCTGGTTCCTACCGTGCTGTTTAACTTCGGTATCCTTGCAGTATTGAAATATTCTGCATTTGTAACAACAAATATCAATGCCCTGTTTGGCAAGTTTGGCATTGGCGGTGAACTGCCTGTGTTCCAGTTCCTGCTGCCTCTGGGCATTTCCTTTTATACTTTCCAGTCCATGGGGTATCTGATCGATGTTTACAGGGAAAAACAGGAGCCTGAAAGAAACTTCTTCAAACTGGCACTGTTTATTTCCTTCTTCCCTCAGATCGTGCAGGGTCCTATCGGCCGTTTTGGCACACTGGCGGAGCAGTTGTTCCGTCCCAATGAATTTTCTTATACCCGTATCAAATTCGGTGTACAGCTGATGTTGTGGGGTGCATTCAAGAAGATGGTCATTGCAGACAGAGCGGCGATTCTGGTAGACAATGCCTTTGGTTTCCCTGAAACCTTTGGCGGTACTTATGTGGCGATCGCAGCATTGGTTTATGCAATTCAGATCTATGGCGATTTCTCTGGTGGTATCGATATTGCCACAGGTGCGGCACAGATTTTCGGTGTGACACTGGATAAAAACTTTGAACGTCCTTATCTGGCAACATCCATCCCCGATTACTGGCGCAGATGGCATATCACACTGGGCGCATGGTTCCGTGACTATGTATTCTATCCTCTGTCCCTGTCTAAGTTCTTCTCCAGACTGGGTAAGAGATGCAGAAAACTGCTGGGTAATTACATCGGTAAACTGATTCCTGTACTGATCCCTCAGTTCATCATCTTCTTCCTCATCGGTATCTGGCATGGGGCAGAATGGAAATATATCGCCTTTGGTTGTTATAATGGTACCCTTATCGTTCTGGGTATCCTGTTTGAACAGCCTCTGCAGAAACTGGTGAAGAAACTGGGTATTCGCACAGATTGTATCAGCTGGCGTATTTTCCAGGTGCTGCGTACCCTGATGCTGGTTGCTATCGGTAAGATCATTACAAGAGCACCAGGTGTCAGTGCGGCGAAATATATGATCCTGTCCATGGTGCAGAACTGGGATATGAAACCTATCTGGGACGGTGGTCTGCTGACAATGGGTCTGGATGTGAAAGACCTGTGGGTACTGTTCCTGTCCTGTCTGGTACTGCTTTGTGTCAGCCTGATGCAGGAAAGCGGTATCAAGGTAAGAGAAGCTCTGGCGAAGCAGAATCTCTACTTCCGCTGGGTGATCTATCTGGGTGCGCTGTTCTCCCTGATCCTTTTTGGCGTATATGGTCTGAACTATGACGCCGCAGACTTTATTTACAGGGGGTTCTAAGGGATGGAAAAGAAAAAAGAAATTTTGAAAATCATAATCAGATGCATCGCTTTTGCAGTGGTATTTGTGATGCTCTTTAATCATGCAACAGACCTTCTGATGCGTCACGATGACGAATCCGACGAGATCCATGCATTCTACAGTGAGCCTGAAAACAGCATCGATGTACTCTATGTAGGCAGCAGCCCTCTGTTGAGAGGCGTTTCTCCTATGGCAATGTGGCAGGAACATGGTTTTACAGGCTATGTTCGTGCGTCTGCTCTGCAGGCACCTGCCGTTTCCTACGGCCTTCTGGCGGAATCTCTGGAATATCAGTCTCCTGAACTGGTGGTTCTTCTCTGTGATAACATTTTCAATGATTACGATTATGTGGAAAGAGAAGGGGACTTAAGAAGAGGTCTGGACGGCATGAAAATGTCCAAGTATAAGTTTGATATTATCCGTGAGGTCACAGCGGCGGACGAAAGACAGTCTCTGCTGTCTTATGTGTTCCCTCTGATGCGTTATCATGATCGCTGGAAAGAGATCGATCTGGCGGAAGACGAGCCTACACCTCTGATGGAGCATTCCTTCAAAAAAGGGAATGTTTATCTGAGAGATATTGCGCCTCAGGTATATCCTGAAAACTTCATGGAGCCCACAGGTGCAGAATATGCTTTCGATGACAGCGCGAAAGACTACATTGAAAAATCCATTGCCCTGTGTCAGGAAAAGGAAATTCCTGTTCTGCTGCTGCATCTGCCCAAAATGAGTTGGAGTTATGAACAGAGCATGATGATGCAGGCATTTGCGGATGAAAATGGTGCGACATACCTCGATCTTGACCGCTGGGAATACAGAAGTCAGCTGGGCTTAGATCCTTCTGTGGATTATTACGATCAGGGTCATATGAACCTGACAGGTGTACTGAAATTGTCTGACTGGCTGGGTGACTGGCTGGATGCACAGTATGATCTGCCTGATCATAGAGATGATGCTGCCATCAGCGAAAGCTGGAATGCGGATCTGGCAAAATATAAAGAAAGAACTG
>JAFZDV010000152.1 GCA_017560955.1 Anaerotignum sp. | reverse complement strand
TGACAAGATCCGGGAGTTCTTCGGAAACCTGGTGAAGCGTATTACCGAATTCTACAAGGACGTGGAACCGAATTCCGAGGAAGGCAAAGCCGTCCTGAAGATGAAGGACCAGATCGACCAGATCCAGCAGATCTTCCTGCAAATATGTAAGCCGGATATACCGTTTTATCTGTCTTCCACTTTTCCCATTTTCTTTTCCTAACTGTTCTGAACTGTTGCCCCAAGTACTCTTTCCCTGATGCTTTAAAGCCTCATATTTGATTCTATATGCCCAGGCTTTTTCACTATAAAGCAATTCCGATCTCTGATTATTTGCATCAACCATCATTATAGCTGCATCATCATCAGACAAGTTCTTTATAAATACCGGCATTTCATCCATTCCTGCCAGTTCACAGGCTCTTTTTCTTCGATGACCAGAGATAATCTCATAACCACCCAAAGCCCGTAAACGGACAATGGCAGGCTCTAAAACACCGTTCTCTTTTACACTCTCTACCAATTCCATCATTTTTTCATCATCCATAACTCGGTAAGGATGATTTGCAAAGGCATATAGATTTTTTAAAGGAACCATTGATATCGTATTTTCATCAAATTCTCTGGGTGTACCAAATAAATCCGCTATGCTTTCAAACTTGATGTTTTTAGCTGTACTTTCTCTCATTATCAAGCACCTCCTTTGTTAATGCATCATAGGCCTGTCCAACTGTACCGTTCGGATCATATTGGAAAATACTAACACCTTTCGCTGTTGTTTCTGCAGCCCTCACAGACGAAGGAATTTTCTGCCCAAACACTTTTACCATGGTGCCATAGTTCAGATGCAATAATTCATCGATGTCTCTAGCATTTTTTGTTCTGCCATCAAACATAGTCAAAAGAACCCCTTCGATTTCAAGACTGAAATTCAATTGTCTTTTAACCTGTGTGATTGTTTTAATAAGCTGCTGAAGACCTTTTATAGGCAGATATGCCGCCTGAACAGGAATCAGAACGCTATTTGCACATGCTAAAACATTGATTGTCAACATGCCCAAAGATGGCATACCATCAATCAGAATATAATCATACTTATCTCTGATAGCTTCAATATATCTTTTCAGAATTAACTCTCTGCTCATCACATTGACCAAAGAAATTTCCATAGCGGACAAATCAATATTAGATGGTAACACATCCACTCCTTCGCTATGGTGAAGAATTGCGTAATCTTCTTCCATTTCAACTTCATTGATTACATTCATCATTACTGTCGCCAACGTATGATTAATCTCATCTGGATTTGTAAATCCAAGACTTGCTGTTAAATCGCCCTGTGGATCCGCATCAATTAGCAAAACCTTTTTTCCATTTCTGGCCAACCCTATCCCGAGGTTCCCACATGTGGTTGTTTTACCCACGCCGCCTTTTTGATTCACCACTGCTATTACCTTACTCATAAAAAACATCTCCTTTTCTTTTAGAATAAAAAGAGCTCAGTTTATATTATTTCAATACAGATTTCTAATCTGATACTAGAAATATTTATAAACCAAGCTCTTAAGCATAGATAATTTTGATTTACACATTTATTTCTGTTACTCTTCCATTTGCGTCCACTAATTAAACAGATAAAAAGCAATTTTCAAGTTTATTTTGAAAACTATTATATAAATAACCATGACCTTGTCCTAAAATTCCATCCAAAATTGCCTGTCTTACCATACAGAAACAATTTTTTTAGTTTTCAAGAAAATTTCCATTTTCGAAAACCTTGTAAAATCAACGTTTTCTCAATTTTTTCTTTAAAAAAGATAAGAAATCGCTTATCTTACCGGACAGAAAGTATGGACATCCTTAGCAATTTGTTTTTCTCAGAAAATACATTTTTGCCCATTTTTGCTTTAAAAATGAATCGTTACGGGTTAAAAGTCAGGTATTCCAGATGAAGTTTGTTTTGATGTCCATTCTCATTTTAGCCTTTCTTTCCGCCCTGATGTATGCTGTCATTACCTTTATTGAAAAAAGATTCATTCCATGGCAATAAAAAAAAGGAGTCTTTCGACTCCTTTTTATCTCTTATTCTGCATTTTCTTCTGCTGTGATTTTCATAACGAAGCCTTCTTCATCTTCTTCGTCATCCCATTCTTCCCATGCTTCGAAATCTTCATATTCATCGAATTCGTCTTCTCTTGCTGCTTCGATGCTTTTTACAGTCAGCGCGATCGCAGAAAGGAAGAAACCTGCACCTGTACCAAATGCTGCTGCATTTTTATATTTTTCAGGCACGATCATACCCGCCAGCGCACCCAAAGAAGTGGCACATACACCCATAAGAGTCAGATCTTTCCAATCACATTCAAAAGTAAAACTATCCAGAAATTCTCTACATTTACACATAAACTTTTTCCTCCTTTATCCTCTTTCCACCATACGATAGGTGAAATCATTATCTCTTCCTTCAAATGTAAAACAGGCATCTGCACCTTCTGTTGCAATAACTTCCCCTGTTTCAGTCACAAAAATCGCTTCAAATCCGCCATTTTCCTGCCAGTATTTCAGTCCATCTTCTAAGCCCATAACAAACAGCGCTGTGGAAAGCACATCGGCTTCCATACCACTTTCAGATATGATCGTTACGGACAGCAAGCCGTTTTCTGCAGGATATCCTGTTGCAGGATCGATAATATGATGATATTTTTTACCGTTTTCTTCAAAGAAGCGCTGATAACCACCAGATGTAACAACCGCTTTATCCTCAATGGAAATCAAGCCACAATAGTCATTGGCATCAAGAGGATTAGCAAGAGCAACTTCCCATTTTTCGCCATTGGGTTTTGTGCCAATGCCAAAAACATTGCCGCCAAGAGATACGATCGCAGATTCTACGCCTTTCCCTTTCAGCAGAGATGCCACCTCATCTGACGCATATCCTTTTGCAATACCGCCCAAATCGACTGCCATTCCCTCTTTTTCCAGATAAACTGTCATTTTATCAAGGACTACATCATCGGGATTTGTCAGAGGTAATAATGCATCCAATTCCGCCTGTGTGGGAACATGATGTTCAGCTTCTGTAAAGCCCCACGCTTTTACAACAGGAGAGATAGCGATATCGAATGCGCCACCAGTTCCTGCGCCAAGATTTTTACCTGCTTCCAGAAGAATCCATGTATCCTTGCTGACTTCTATTGCTTCTTTCCCTGCTGCAGCATTCAACCTGGAAACTTCACTGTTTTCCAGTGTAATAGAAAGCAGATTTTCCAACTCTCTGATCCTCTGTTCTGCATCGATGATGATCTGATCACCGTCTTCATGAATCACGGTAAATGTCATGATGGTATCCATGGCAAAAGATGTTGCCTCATGGCGATTTTCCATTTTCTGATTTTCCAGTGCCTGCTTGGTTTCTTCTCTTCTGTTTTCACAGCCTGTAAACAGAACAGTAGCCGCCAGAGCCAATGCCAGTATCTTTTTCAGGTTCATAGATCCTGCTCCTTTTTATAATTATAGTTATGTTCATTTTACCCTGTGAAAGCATCTGTGTCAAATAAAAGAAAGGCTCCTATGATATTCTCATAGAAGCCTTATTTCTTTGATTATACAATCACATAGATTGTTGCAATTGTCAGACCGATACCGATCAGCAGCAAGCTTGTTGCAAAGCCTTCACGGTACATTTCGTGGTCCGCTTCAAAGTCTGTATATGCGGAGAAGTATTTATCTTCAGGAGGGATAACACGACCGTTATCATCATTGAAGATCATCATTCGCAGAACAGAGATGATACCATCCATCAGGCTGCCTGCCAGTCTTGCGCAGAAACCACCAACGAAAGGCAGCGCACCCAGCAGAACAGGACGATAGATCTTATCTTCGATATTGAACCATTCAGGCCACAGGTCAACATATACCACATTGCCGTTTGCATCTTTTCTCATCAGTACTTTGCGTACGAACAGGAAGTAAACAACCGCACCAACGCAGATGGAGATCACTGCACCTTTCAGGTTCACCCATGCGAAGTAATGTACTGCATGGTCAGGTGTATGTGCGTTCATATAGTGAGCACCCATTGCAGCCAGAACATCCTGTGTCTGATGAGGCAGACAGCCCAGTACAGGCAGACAGATTGCGATAACAGCCAGAATCACTGCCATCATCTTACTGATATAAGGGCCTTTTCTTACGGACTTAGGCGCACCGTAAGGGTTATTTTCCAGGAAGATACATACAAAGATTTTTGTCATGTATGCCAGTGTCAGACCACCGGAGAACAGGAATAATGCTTCTGCACATTTCATGAATGTAACAGACTG
>JAFZDV010000151.1 GCA_017560955.1 Anaerotignum sp. | reverse complement strand
TGGCGGCAAAGTGATCATTTCTCATTGCCAGAATCCTGAAGGTATTGAACTGATCAAAAACACTGTGAAAGAAAAGTATCCCGAAGCAGAGTTTGAATCCATGCCTACAAGAGGTCTTTGCAGCTATTACGCTGAAAGAGGCGGTCTGATGATCGGCTACGAAATCAACTGATAAATAGAAAGAAAGGCGGACATTTTTGTCCGCCTTATTTTATGCAATAAAAAAGAGCCGAAAGGCTCTTTTCTTATTTATTCATATTTCTGATGTGCATATAAACGGTATTTTTAGAAATACCCAGATGATTTGCAATTGTGATAACAGAATCTTTCAGGTTGAAAATACCTTTATGATGCAGGATCGCAACGATTTCCTTGTTTTTGTTGGAAGAAGAAATGGCAAGATTGTCATAAACAGATTTTTTCGCTTCTTCCAATGCATTCAGCATCAGTTCTTCTGCATTTTCAACAAAAGTTTCGGAAATGTTTTCGGATTCGGTTTTTGTGTTAGGTACAAAGTTCTGCAGGATGGACAGCAGGGAGGCTGTCAGGTAGAAGTTGATACAGAACAGACCGATGATATTGCCGTTTTCCCCTTCGATGGCGGAGATAGAAGCTTTAAATGTATCGCCGCGTTTGTTTTTCGCAAAATATGTCACATGGCGCATACTGGGATTTGCCATCATTTTGTTAACAAAGGAAAGTGTTACTTCGGAAATGGGGGAGCCAGCCTGTCTGCCGGAAAGATGACCATTGATGATCTTCATAACAGAAGAGTCCAGACGGGAGAGATTGTGAACAACAACTTCACAGTTTTCACCCCAGAATTCAGCGACGCCGTCCGCAACAGAAAGATAGGAATTGAGGATTGCCTTATCCTTTTCTGTCAGGATGGTAGATGTATTTTCCATGATTAACCTCCAAAGTGGACATGATATTGTTTAAATTATTTTTACACAATGAATAGTATACACGATGTACATATGTTTTTTCAAGAGCAAATAGGAGAATGAATGAAAACTTTTACAGCGAATCGCTGTTTTAGAACAGTAAATGGAAAATAATGGAAGTGATAACAGGAATATCCAATAAAGGCTGTGTTAAGAATGATTTATAAATGGCATCTTAACACAAACTTTATGCAATCTTCATTTATACTTTATGCAGAAAATATTGACAGAAACAGAGGGGGTGTAGAGCGAATGGAAAAAGTAAAACTGTATTCGAAAAGTTTCGAAAATGAAGAGAAGATGATGTTTCTTCTGAATTATTTTTTACTGATTCGTTCTGCGGAACAGGGGCAGGTATTTGGTGTTGCGGTACAGAAAACAGATGGTTTCGGTATGGTGGTAGAAGAAGATGCTGTGGAAGGTTTGTTTGAAAATAAAGATGAAGCAGAAGCATTCCTTTTTAAATTAGCAGAAGGCTTTGCATTACCGATAGAACTGACAGCATTGTGTGATGATTATATTTCTGAAAAAGAAGAACAGAATTCATATGTAAAAGAACAGGAAGCATCCTGAAAAGAAAGACCGTATCTAAGAGATAGGGTCTTTTTTGTATGAATTGGAAAAAAATAAGGACAAATGTCTTCAGATTTCTCTGATTCGCCAAAAGCAAAATCGTTGCAAAGAAAACTTTACGCCGTTATAATAGAAAAGATAATGGATACAAATGTAATTTTATATAAAGATAAATCAATCGTTTCAATTTTATGAAAGAAAGGACTTGCATATGAGCGAAAAGATTTCTGTACCCGAAATTTATGGCATGAATGTATTTAATGATGCCATGATGCGTGAGCATCTGCCTAAAAAAGTATATGAGGAACTGAAAAGTACTATTGAACAGGGTGCGATGCTGAACTCTGAAATTGCGGATATCATTGCCAATGCCATGAAAGACTGGGCTCTGGAACGTGGTGCAACACATTATACACACTGGTTCCAGCCTATGACAGGTATCACTGCGGAAAAACACGATTCCTTCCTGGCACCTCCTTCTAATGGTAAAGCTATCATGGAATTCTCCGGTAAAGAACTGATCAAAGGGGAATCTGATGCATCTTCTTTCCCTTCCGGTGGTCTGCGTGCTACATTTGAAGCCCGTGGTTATACTGCATGGGACTGTACTTCTCCTGCTTTCCTGCGTGAAGATGCAGGCGGCATCACTCTGTATATCCCCACAGCATTCTATTCCTATACAGGGGAAGCACTGGATAAGAAAACACCTTTGCTGCGTTCCTGTGAAGCAGTTTCCAGACAGGCAATGCGTATCGTTCGTCTGTTTGGCAACTATAATGCGAAGAAGATCACAGTCAGCTGTGGTGCAGAACAGGAATATTTCCTGATCGATAAAGATCTGTATAAACTGAGAAAAGACCTGATTTTTGCAGGCCGTACACTGTTTGGTGCAGCGCCTCCCAAAGGTCAGGAAATGGATGACCATTACTTCGGCAGCATCAAGGAAAGAATTGCAGTTTTCATGCGTGAGCTGAATGTGGAACTGTGGAAACTGGGTGTTCCTGCGAAAACACAGCATAACGAAGTAGCACCTGCGCAGCACGAACTGGCGCCTATTTTCGAAGACTGTAACCAGGCAACAGACCATAACCAGCTGATCATGGAAGCAATGAAGAGAATTGCAAGCCATCATGGTCTGACTTGTCTGCTCCATGAAAAGCCTTTTGCAGGTGTAAATGGCAGTGGTAAACATGTAAACTGGTCTCTGGGCACAGATGATGGTGTGAATCTGCTGGATCCCGGTAAAACACCTCATGAAAATGCTCAGTTCCTGGTATTCCTGAGTGCGATCATCAAAGGTGTAGATGAATATCCCGAACTGTTGAGACTGTCTGCTTCCAACCCCGGTAATGACCACCGTCTGGGTTCTCAGGAAGCACCTCCTGCCATCGTTTCCATCTTCCTGGGCGATCAGCTGCAGGATATCTTTGATCAGATCGAACATGGTGAAGCAACAAGCTCCCTGCAGGGCGGCAAAATGCGTGTTGGTGTAAACACATTGCCTGCGCTGAAAAAGGACGCAACAGACAGAAACAGAACATCTCCTTTTGCCTTCACTGGTAATAAGTTTGAATTCCGTATGCCTCCTTCCAGCAACTCTATTTCCGGTCCTAACTTCGCACTGAATACGATCGTTGCGGAAGAACTGAGAAAATTCGCTGATGAACTGGAACAGGCTGAAGATTTTGATACAGCGGTACATGAACTGGTGCGCAGAACTTATGTAGAACATAAACGCATCATTTTTGACGGTAACGGCTACTCTGATGAATGGAGACAGGAAGCAGAACGCAGAGGTCTGCCCAATATCACAAACTCCATTGATGCGGTTGATGCATTCACAGATGATAAGGTTGTAGAACTGTTTGGCAGACACGGTGTTCTGAGCAGACTGGAACTGCAGTCCCGTGCTGAGATCAGATATGAAAACTATGTAAAACAGATCAACATTGAAGCGAAAACAATGATCGATATCGCTTCCAAACAGATCAGACCTGCAGTTGTAAAATACGCGGGTGAAATCGCAAGATCTGTTGCAGCGGTAAAATCTGTTGGCATGGACGCCCATGCGGAAGAAGAACTTCTGAAGGATATCATGGATAATTTGAATCTGTTCCAGGAAAAACTGAAACTGCTGGTTGAAGTAACCGATCAGGCAAATCTGCTGAAAGGTGACAGCAAATCTCAGGCGATTTTCTGCCGCGACTATGTATTCCAGACAATGAAGGAACTGAGAGAACCTGCGGACAGACTGGAAATGCTGGTGGATGAAGAAAGCTGGCCTTTCCCTACATA
>JAFZDV010000150.1 GCA_017560955.1 Anaerotignum sp. | reverse complement strand
CTCTATGATGATGATCATTACCATGGCGTTAGGGGCGCTGATGGGGGAATGGATGGATATTGAAGGTAAAATGGAACACTTTGGTATCTGGCTGAAAAAGAAAACAGGCAGCAGCGGTGACCATGCCTTTGTAGACGCTTTTGTGACCTGCTCTCTGACTGTCTGCATCGGCGCTATGGCAATCGTTGGCTCTATCAAAGACGGCATTTATGGGGATTACAGTATCCTTGCGGCAAAGGCTATCCTCGACCTGATCATCGTTTTCGTTATGACAGTTTCCATGGGGAAAGGATGTGTATTTTCTGCCATTCCCGTTGGTATTTTTCAGGGTGTTATCACCTTTCTGGCAAGACTTATTGAACCATTGATGACAGAGGCGGCTCTGTCCAATCTGTCCCTTGTAGGGTCTATCATGATCTTCTGCGTAGGGCTGAATCTGGTATTTGGTAAAAAGGTAAAAGTGGCGAATTTCCTGCCTGCCATCGTTCTGGCGGTAGCATGGAGTTTTGCGCCATGGGCATAAGGAGTGAAACCATGCGAACGAAGGAAATTTCATTTTTGAATACGGTACTTTGTCTGCTGGTGATGCTGATCCATATCTGCTCTCCGGCAATAGTGGGGCTGCAGAAAGAAAGTCTGCAGTTTGCATGTGTATTTTTTCCGTGGAGAGCGTCGGCTTTTGTGGTGCAGGGCTTTTTGTTCCTGTCTGCTTTGAAATTTTTCAGAGGGAAAAAAGATGCCTTTTCCTATGGCATTTTTCTGTGGGGAAGAATAAAAAAGATTGGTTTTCCATATATCGTTGCAACAGTTCTTTCTTATTTTGGGTTGATTTATCTGGGATATTATGCGTTTGATCTGCATTTTCTGATGAAATCACTGGCATTAGGAAATATGATTTCGCCGTTTTATTTTATTATCATCCTGTTCCAGTTTTATCTTTTGATGCCGTTGTGGCGGAAGATGGTAGAAAAGGTGGATTTCTGGGTGATGGCGATTGTGAGTATCCTTCTTATGCGTCTGTTCCATCAGGGTCTCCCTTCCATGATTCAGTTGATTTCACCCGAAACGGCCTTCCCTTATAATGA
The DNA here is from genome assembly GCA_017560955.1 of Anaerotignum sp. Classification (GTDB taxonomy): domain Bacteria; phylum Bacillota; class Clostridia; order Lachnospirales; family Anaerotignaceae; genus Anaerotignum_A. The sequence continues at coordinate 3,263 of JAFZDV010000150.1, read as the reverse complement.
CAGGGTATTTACCTCCTATCTGGCATACTGGGTTCTGGGATGTTATGCAGGGGATCACTATGGCACTTTCCGTGAAATGATCGGGAAAAACAGAAATATCATTCTCAGTGGGTTTGGTTTGTTTCTGGCGGCGGATGTTTTGCTGGCTTATGCAAACACCAGAGGCTTGATCTGGGTATCTTTTCTGGAAGATGTGCATACACTGTATGTATTTTTTGCAATTTTAGCTTTTTATTGGCTGGGACTGCAGCTGTCAGAACAGTTTTTCAAATTGCCTTTTATGAAAGCGGTAGACGGATCAAGTTTTTATATTTATCTATATCATGGCATATTGCTGTATTTCGTGCAGGACAGGATGCTGAATCCTCTTGGTATCGGTTTAAGTGTTGGGTTTTTCATTCGATGGATCCTTTGCTGGGGTATCGCATTTGCAGTATCCTGGGGAGCAGCATATTGGAAAAAGCGAGGTGAAAAAATATGAGAATCCTTTTGACAATTGCATATGATGGGACAAATTATTCCGGCTGGCAGAAACAGAAGAACCCTGAAGTGATCACAGTGGAAGGGGAACTGACAAAAGGCCTGCAGAAGTTGTTTAAAAACCCTGAACTGGAATGCATTGGTGCAAGTCGTACGGATGCTGGGGTACACGCATTGGGGCAGAGAGCCATCATTGATGTGGATTCTACCATCCCCGTGGAAAAGATCCCTCTGGCAATCCGTTCTTTCCTGCCCGCAGATATCATTGTGGTAAAAGCGGAGGAAGTGGACAGTGAATTTCATCCTCGTTTTGACTGCGTGAAAAAAACTTACGAATATCGTTTCTGGAACGCACCTGTGAAAAATCCCAAGGAAAGACTGTATTCCACATATGTGCAGAAACTACTGGATATCGACCGCATGAATGAAGGGGCAAAGGCCTTTATCGGTACCCATGATTTTGCGGCTTTCTGTGCGGCTGGGGCGCAGGTTTCCACTACAGTCCGTACGATTTTCGACTGTCATGTGGAAAAGCAGGACGAAAGCGTCAGAATGTATGTGACGGGGGATGGTTTCCTTTATAACATGGTGCGCATCATTGCAGGCACCCTGATGGCGGTCGGTATGGGCAAAATTGAACCCGATGCAGTGGCTGGTATCATTGCCAGCTGTGACCGTGCAAAAGCAGGCCAGACAGCAGAGCCACAGGGCTTGACACTGGTCGAAATTTTCTATGAATAATCGAAAAAAAGCTCTTGACACATTCTGTATACAATAATATAATATAAGGGCTGTTGATATGATTTTAGAGCCAAAATGGCTTTAAATATATGTTTCTCAAGGTGGGACCCAATAAGTTATGTGAAAGGCACATAATGGAGATCGACCGAAATCGTTCCTGCGGTATCGGCGAAGTCAAAGGGTCAAACAAAATATTATGACAGGAGGTAAAAACCATGAGAACTACTTACATCGCTAAAGAAGCGGACATCGTTAAAAAGTGGTACGTAATCGACGCTGAAGGCGTAACACTGGGCCGTCTGGCTTCCGAAGTTGCATCTATTCTGAGAGGTAAAAACAAACCTCAGTACGCACCTAACGTAGACATGGGCGACTATGTTATCATCGTTAATGCAGAAAAAGTTGCTGTTACAGGTAAAAAACTGGAACAGAAAATGTATCGTCGTCACTCCGGCTGGGTTGGCGGTCTGAAAGAAGTAAGAATGGACAAAATGCTGGCAACACACCCCGAAAGAGTAATCGAACATGCTGTAAAAGGTATGCTTCCTAAAAACGCTCTGGGCAGAAAAATGTTCTCCAAACTGCATGTATACGCAGGTGCAGAACATCCTCACGCAGCACAGAAACCCGAAACACTGGAATTCAAATTCTAATCGAAGGAGGAAAGCATAATGGCAGCAGCTAGATATTACGGCACAGGTAGAAGAAAATCTTCCGTAGCTAGAGTGTACCTGGTACCCGGCAACGGTAAAATCACAATCAACAAAAGAGACATCGACGCATACTTCGGTCTGGAAACACTGAAACTGATCGTTCGTCAGCCTCTGGAACTGACAGAAACAGGCGCTAAATTCGACGTTCTGGTTAACGTACAGGGTGGCGGTTTCACAGGTCAGGCAGGCGCTATCAGACACGGTATCTCCAGAGCACTGCTTCAGGCAGATGCTGATTACAGACCTTCTCTGAAAAAAGCAGGCTTCCTGACAAGAGACCCTCGTATGAAAGAAAGAAAGAAACCCGGTCTCAAAGCAGCGAGAAGAGCTCCTCAGTTCTCCAAGAGATAATCAGTTTACGATTATTCAAATCCTCAAAATCCTCGGATTTTGGGGATTTTTTTTATTGTGAAATTTACTAAGAAAACGGTTTCAAAGAATGTCACAAAAAACAGTAGAAATGTGGGACGAAAAACGGCCATTCATTGTATGAAATTGCGAAAATACAAATTGGGGAGTTATTTTATTGACATAGGCAGTGATAAAAAGATAGAATAAAAAAGTATATGGGTATATTGGCAAAGTGTGCAGAAAAGGAGGGGACAAGGTGCGCAGAAAAAAACCAAGGGAGGTTGTTTCTTTGCCTCAGAATCTTGGATTTCGTCCGATCAGCGACTATGAGGGTAAAGAGCTGATCATCCTGACAGTAGACGAATATGAAGCGATCCGCCTGATTGACAAAGAGGGGGTTTCTCAGGAAGAATGCGGCGCATATATGAATATTTCCCGTGCAACAGTACAGCGAATCTATGCTGCAGCACGGAAAAAGGTTGCATTGTCGCTGGTAGAAGGGTTGCCATTACAGATTGAAGGCGGCGATTATCAGCTGAAAAGTGTGACAGAATAACAGTTTGCGAGGCATTTGTATAATTTGAGATGATCAGAAAATGATTACAAGTCGGAATTATGCAGAACAAACAATTTTTACGGGGGATTTGGTATAATTTGTTGAAAAATAAACAATGGTTGACACTATAAATTATAAAGTATTATAATTTAAAAAAATGGGTTGAAACCGATTTCATATGGAGGTTTACGAATGATAAGCATCAGAGAAGTGGCGAAAAAAGCAGGTGTTTCACCGGCTACAGTTTCCAGAGTAATCAATGGAACTGCAAATGTAGATCCTATTAAAAAAGCTCAGGTGCTCGAAGTCATTGAAGAAACGGGTTTCAAGCCTAATGAACTGGCTCGTGCTCTGTTTAAAAAATCCTCCAGAATTATCGGTGTGATTGTGCCAAATATTGAAAATGCCTTTTTTGGTGAGCT
>JAFZDV010000149.1 GCA_017560955.1 Anaerotignum sp. | reverse complement strand
GTGGAAAAATATCCCATGAAGGCCCAGACGGCAGGCCGTATCCTGAAGGAGTTTCAGAGTCTTGATCCTGCAGGGGTAGGGGCGAGAAGCCTGAAGGAATGTCTGCTGATCCAGCTGAGAAGAAAAGATGCATCGGCTCTGGCGGTGAAAATAGCGGAGGAACATCTGGAGGATGTGGCGAAGAATCATCTTCAGCAGATCGCAAAAAAAGAAAAAGTAACAATGGCGGAAGTTCTGGAAGCATTGAAAGAACTGAGAGACTGTCAGCCAAAACCGGGCAGTGGGTTTGATGGAGAAGACGAAATATCCTTTATCATACCTGATGTGCTGGTGGAGGAAAAAGACGGCACATGGGTTGTGACCGTCAACGGCAGTGTCATCCCCCATCTCAACATCAGCCACGCTTATGTGAAGATGCTCCGCGCAGGTGCAGATGCCCAGACGGAGGAGTATATTTCTGATAAACTGAAACAGGCGGAGTGGGTGCTCCAGTGCATCAGCCGCAGAGAAAATACCCTGCAGCAGGTGGCGGCATGTATCGTCCGCAGGCAGAATGCCTTTTTTGCAGACCCTGACGGACAACTGGTGCCTTTGCGCCTGACGGATGTGGCGGCGGAACTGGGCGTCCATGAATCCACTGTCAGCCGCGCGGTGAAAGAGAAATACCTGCAGTGCAGCCGAGGGGTGTTCCTGCTGGGTTCCTTCTTTTCCAATGGAGTCGCTGCGGCGGAAGGGGAAGTTTCTGCAGACAGCATCCGTCATCGCCTGAAGGATATCATCGATGCAGAGGATAAACGCAAACCCCTCAGCGACAGAGAACTGACGGAAAAACTGGTGGCAGAAGGGATACACATTTCCAGAAGAACTGTTGCAAAATACAGAGAAGGAATGGGTATCTTTGGGGCATCGGGCAGAAAAGAACATTGACCTTGTAAATAAAATGTAAAAATAAGAATGATCTGAGGGATATATTATATGGAAGAAATTTTTCAGATACAGCTGAATAAAGAAAATGAAACGCCCCTCTATCAGCAATTGGCAGATGCCATCCTGACACTGATTTCCGATGGATATCTGCCTGCCAACAGCAAACTGCCGCCCATTCGAAAAATGGCGCAGCATTTTGGGGTGAATTCCGTGACCATTGTGACTGCCTATAAATATCTGGAGCAGAAACAGATGGTCTATTCCCGTGTGGGCAGCGGCACTTTTGTATCGCCTTTGCCTGTGGAACATATTCCTGAGCCAGTGGCAAACCGCAATATCCGAACCTATGGCAGCGAACTTTCTGTAGAGAATGCCATCAATTTTTCGGGCACATCTCTGCCTCATGAAATGTTCCCTGTGGATGCCTTTAAAAAAGCATTCGATGAGGTGCTGGACAGGGAAAAAGGCGGCGCTTTCAGTTATATGGACGGCATGGGCTACGAACCTTTAAGGGAGCAGCTTTGTCGTTATCTGGAAAGCTACGGCATCAAAACCACCGTGGAAAATGTACAGGTGATTTCCGGTGCCCAGCAGGGTATCGATATCATTTCCAAGGTAATGCTCCATTATGGTGATGTGGTTTTTGTAGAAAAACCGACTTTTTATGGTGCGGCAGGGGCATTCCTGTCCCGTGGGGCGAAACTGGTGGAAGTGCCTCTGGAAAATGATGGTATGGATATGGTAAAACTGGAGGATTACCTGAAACTGTACCAGCCGAAATTTATTTATATGATGGCGTATTTTCAGGCACCGACGGGCATTTCCTATTCCATGGAAAAGAAGAGGAAGTTGCTGGAACTGGCGGAGAAATATGATACATATATCATCGAGGAAGATAATTTCTGTGATTTTCATTACAGTAAGGAAGCCATCGTGCCTCTGAAGGCACTGGACTATAAAAATCGAGTGATTTATATCAAGAGTTTCTCCAAAATTCTGATGCCCGGCCTGCGTATCGGTCTGGCTGTTCTGCCGAAAAAAATTCATCAGGCGGTGATGGAGGCGAAGTATACCACAGATATTTCCACATCTGGTTTTATTCAGAGGGCTCTGGAATATTACCTGAGAGAAAACGGATGGGAAGAACACGCGGAACAGATGCGGAAATATGGCAGCGGAAAATACAGAAAAACCCTGTCTGCAGCGAGAAAATATATCTCGGGTATGACGAAGTATGGTCTGCCTAACGGCGGCGTAAGTCTGTGGATCGAACTGCCCGAAGGGATCGGAGCGGAAACTTTCTGCAGTCGTATGCTGGAAAAGAATGTGATCCTGACTCCTGGCAGTCAGTATTCTCTGAATGGAGAGGAAGACAGCCATGTGCGCCTGAGTTTTGGCAACCTCAGTGATGACCAGATCGAAGTGGGGCTGAAGCGTATGGGGGATGTGCTGAGAGAACTGCTGAAAAAGTGAATATTTCCCAGTAAAACAGGGTGTTTCCGCCTTGACAAACGATGGGCGGATTATTATAATCAAATCATTAATGGAAAAAAGCTATGGAAAGAAGGAGTACATTCCGGCAGAACTTTCAGAGAGAGGCCGTTTGGTGGGAGAGCCTCAGAAACGCGGAATGGAAGCAGTCTTTTCGGTCTTATGACCAGCTTCGCGGCGGAAATTGGAGTATGTCGCGGCGTATGTCGGCGTTAACGGCTTTGAGTGACAGCGTTTTTATGCTGTAACTAGGGTGGTACCACGGTAAATTCGTCCCTGTTCTTCGGAACAGGGATTTTTTATTTACGCTTTCGCGTACGAAAAAATCAGGATTTTTTCGTGGTGCTGGTTGTATAAACAGATGCGTGCTTGATTCCAAGCGACGCCCTGTTTTCCTCGGCGAAAAGCGCGGTTTCCGCCTGCGGATTCCAGTCAGAAAACGCTTCGTTTTCCGAACCTTTCCGCGGCGAGGAATTTTTCGAGTATATAAAAATTTTAAGGAGGACATAGTTTATGAAAAATCTTGGTGTAAACGAAATCAGAGAACAGTTCCTGAAATTCTTTGAAACAAAAGATCACCTGCGTCTGAAATCCTTCCCTCTGGTGCCCCAGAACGATAACAGCCTGCTGCTGATCAACTCTGGTATGGCTCCCATGAAGGCTTACTTCACAGGTCAGGAAATCCCCCCCAGCAAAAGAGTAACAACATGCCAGAAATGTATCCGTACAGGCGATATCGATAACGT
>JAFZDV010000148.1 GCA_017560955.1 Anaerotignum sp. | reverse complement strand
GAATACTTTTCCTCATCCTCCATATTTTCACCAGAAAGAAGTGCCAGCAATTTTTCGAAGTATGTATATGCTGTATTGTGGCTATCACCCATCTGCATACGGTAATTCAACAGGAAGGAGAAAAAATCTTCCTCTCCCTTTACCTTCTCGAATGCTTCCTTCATCATCTGCGTGGCAGGATTCTGATAGCCCCCTTTTGCCTGTCCGCGATTGACAAACTGTTCCGTCATCAACAGGGCATCCTGATAGCTGCGTTTATATTTCAGGCAATAAGCGAAAATCGCTTCTCTGCCGTTTCTGTAATGAATCCCCTGTTCTGTAAGACGGGTCAGCAATTTTTCCGACTGTTCCAAACCAAATGCCATGGCAAAGCAGATCTGGAATACTTCCTCCCTGTCAGAAGGCAGATTTTTCCCATTGACCCAGTTGCGCACTTTTCGTTTCAGGCTGTCCAACTGCACTGTTTCCTCTTCCAATTCTAACTTGATCTGATACAGACCTTCTACCAGCTGTTTTTCATACGCCTCATTCCCGCTGATCTCAATCAGGTTTCCATGGAAAGTGCGGATTTGCATACCGTTTTTCAGAAAATCCACTGCCTCACTGGCAGTCAGGTTTTCACTTGTAATAAAATCCCATTGTTTTGCAGAAATTTCAGTCATTTTTTCCATGTTTATTTTCACGCCCTTACTGCATTATCCATAGTAGCATTTTTCTTTATTATATTTCAGAGTACCAGCTTCATCAAGCCCAGAACATTTGTAATATCTTTATTCCGACCCTTTGATCCTTCGATAAATACTTCTGATATATGTAAAGAAAAGATATGTTTCGTCAAAATCTGACAATGTTGTCAGTGATGGGTCGCCCTCTCTGATGCGGAGTGTCCTTCTGATTTCCTTCGGGATCACCACGCGACCAAGATCATCAATGCGTCTTACAATTCCCGTTGCTTTCATATAACAATCTCTCCTTGTTTTTGTCTTTCGCTGTTATTGTTTGCAAGGAGAAGGAAAATATACAAAAAGAGCAAAACGTAAAATTCCGCCGATTTCTCAGCGGAATTTTTCCAACATATAAGAGTCATCCTCATCAATCACAATTTCACCATTCACATGATCATATCCCATCTTCTGGTAAAACTTTAACGCATTCATTGCAGAATGAATATATACTCGTTTTGCGCGCAGAAAGAATTCATCCTGCTCAAGGGTATCAATGATCATTTTACCAACACCTTTACCCTGATATTCCGGAAGAATGAAGATATTGAATAATTCACTCTCATCTTCACGATCAAGGTGCGGACCTATCGCACCACTGCAAATAACAGCATCCCCGTCACAAATAACATAAAAATGTGTCCAGCTGGCCCTTTCTATGATTTTTTCAGGAGACACCCATTCCAGAAAATGATTGATATATTGTGGTTCATAAACCTTTGCATTAACAGTACGCGATGTGATTGATATCATATCCGCAACAGCCTGAGCATCTTTTTCCTCAAAGCGTCTTACAATAAATTGTTCCACAGAATAGCCTCCTTCTGATTTTCATTATTTTTCTGCTCTCATTTTATCATTCGAAAAAACGAAAATCAATATATAGCCACAAGGCTCGGGTTCCACTATAAATGGACCAATAAAAAAACCGAGTCTTTCGACTCGGTCATTTTTTTATGCTCTTTCGTTGCCGAAGAAAGAAACCAGCAGTGTGCCAGGGCCTGTGTGGCTACCGATAACAGTGCCAATATCACCCATAACAACTTTATCTTTCAGAGCGGGTACTTTTTCTTCGATCAGAGAAACCAGTACTTTTGCATCTTCTTCACATGCAGAATGTGCTACATAGCATTTACCTGTATATGCTGCACCTTCTTCTGTATTTTCTACAACTTTGCTTGCCAGTACATCCAGAACTTTTTTCTTTGTTCTTACTTTCTGCATGGATTTCAGTGTACCATCACCTGCAACGATCAGTACAGGGCAGATGTTCAGCATCTGACCAACAAAACCGGAAGTTTTGGACAGACGGCCGCCGCGGATCAGGTATTTCAGATCTGTAGGTGTCAGCCAGTGGTGTACTCTACCTTTGTTTGCTTCTACCCATTCGTGAACTTCATCGATGGATTTACCAGCATCTCTCATATCTGCCAGAGTGTCCATCAGCATGCCGTAACCAGCTGCAGCGGAGCAGGAATCCACAACATAGATTTTTCTGTCGGGATATTTTTCTTCCATCATTGTTTTTGCGATATTTGCGGAGTTGTTTACGCCGGAGATACCGGAAGCCAGTGTTACGTGCAGGATATCTTTACCTTCTTTCAGGAAGGATTCGAAGTATTCTTCAAACTCTGCCACATTTACCTGGGATGTTTTTGTCATCGCACCATCTTCCATGGCTTTGTAGAATTTATCAAAGGGCATTGTCTGACCCAGATCATCGGGATAATATGCTTCATCCAGATAGAAATGGAAGCAAACATAATTGATATCTCTTTTTTCAAAATGTTCTTTAGACAGATCCGCTGTAGAACAGCAGCTCAGGATATAGCTCATTTTCGTACCTCCAAAATAAAATTGATGTGATTATCAACAATTCGACACATAGTATTCATTACCACATCGATTATAATATCTTTTTCGGATTTTGTAAATAAACAATTCTTATTCTTTTGTCACAAAAAAAGTCCGCAGAGCCGAACCCTGCGGACAAAGTCGCCATTATTCTTCAGACTTGAATTCTCTTGTCATCAGCTCCAGAACCGCATCTTCAACATTCTTGTCTTCAAACAGAACCTTGAAAATTGTCTGTGTGATAGGCATGGAAACATGATATCTTTCCGCCAGTGCACATGCTGCCTGCACTGTATTCACGCCTTCTACGACCATTTTTACTTCATCCAGTGTTTCCTGCAGAGATTTACCCTGACCCAGCAGGATACCTGCTCTGCGGTTTCTGGAATGCATGGATGTACATGTTACGATCAGGTCGCCGATGCCGGAAAGACCTGCAAATGTTTCAGGTTTGCCGCCCATAGCGATACCCAGACGTTTCATTTCTGCCATACCTCTTGTCATCAGAGCCGCTTTTGTATTATCGCCAAAGCCCAGACCATCAGACATACCTGCCGCCAGAGCCATAACGTTTTTCAGTGCCGCACCGATTTCTACGCCGATCATATCTGTATTTGTGTACAGTCTGAAACGGGCATTTGCGAAATCTTCCTGTACTACTTTTGCCACTTCTTCATCTTCACATGTGATCAGGCATGTCGTAGGGATACCTCTTGCCACTTCTTCTGCATGGCTGGGACCAGAGAGTACACATACCTTACACTGAGGTGCTTCTCTTTCGATAACATCAGACAGACACAGCAGTGTGCCGGGTTCCAGACCCTTCGCTACATTCACAAGGATCTGTGCTTCTTTCAGGTAAGGAGAGAAATCTCTCACTGTTTCCGCTACTGCACGGGAAGGAACTGCCAGAATGATGATTTCTGCACCTTCCACCGCTGCTTCGCGGTCTGTTGTTGCTTTGATATTTTCAGGGATCACGATACCGGGCAGGTATCTTTCATTTTTTCTTTCATTGATCAGTTCATCCACTGCGTCCTGTCTTCTGGACCAGATCATGATTTCATGATCATTTTTTGCCAGCATTACTGCAAGGGCTGTGCCCCAGCTGCCGGAACCAATGACTGTTACCTTTTTCATCTTCGATGACCTCCAGTCTTATTTCTTCTTGGAACCAAAGCGGTTTTCTGTACCGTTCAGCAGATTTTTAATGTTCTTTCTATGTCTCCATACCGCCATCAGGCTGACACCAAGGGTGATCAGAACGATTTCCCTTTCAAAGCCCAGCAGATAACAGCTGATAGGCAGGCAGACCGCAAATGACAGGGAGCCTACGGAAACATAACGGGTACCAAAGGCCAGACCAAAACCGATCAGCGCATTTGGAATCGCCAGCAGAGGGTTTGTTGTAAACGCCAGTGCTGCTGTCATACCGATCATAACGGCAATACCTTTACCGCCTTTGAAATTCAGATAGAATGGAAAGTTATGACCCAGAACTGCACCTGCAGAACCGAACAGACCTGCAATCGTACCATTGTCTTTAAAGATCGCGCGGCAAAGCAGATATGCCACAACGGATTTCAGGATATCACCGATAAATACGATGGCACCTGCCTTTTTACCCAGTACACGCAGTGTGTTTGTTGTACCAAGGTTACCGCTGCCATGCTTACGCAGGTCAACTTTCCAGATTTTGCCTACCACATGGGCTGTTTCGATACAGCCGATGCAATAGCCAATGATCATACAAATCAGTCGAAACATCAGTCTTTTTCCCCTTTTTCTCTTACAATGAAATGGAT
>JAFZDV010000147.1 GCA_017560955.1 Anaerotignum sp. | reverse complement strand
GAAACTGCGTTTGTCGCAGGTGCCTGACCCATGCCGATACAAGGACCGCAGCCGCATTCTAGAATTCTAGCGCCTGCAGAAATGATATCAGCAAGTGCGCCATTTGCTGCCAGCATATTCATTACCTGTTTGGAACCGGGAGCGATAACGAGGCTGACATCTGGATGTACAGATTTGCCTTTCAGCAGTTTTGCAACTGTCATCATATCAGTATAAGAAGAGTTTGTGCAGGAACCGATAGCAACCTGATCCACTTTCAGACCCTGAATATCTTTTACATTCTTGATGTTATCAGGAGAGTGAGGGCATGCAACCAGAGGAACGATCTCATCCAGTGCGATTGTTACTTCTTCATCGTAAGTCGCATCTGCATCTGCAGATAATTCGATCCAGTCTTCACCGCGTCCCTGTGCATCCAGGAATGCTTTTGTTACTTCGTCAGAAGGGAATACGGATGTGGTTGCACCCAGTTCTGCGCCCATGTTTGTGATAGTTGCACGCTGGGGAACAGACAGTGTTTTTACGCCTTCACCTGCATATTCCATAACTTTACCAACGCCGCCTTTTACGGACAATCTTCTCAGTACTTCCAGAATTACGTCTTTTGCTGTTACCCAAGGAGAAAGTTTTCCTGTGAGATTGATTCTGCAAACCTTAGGCATTGCCAGATAATAAGCACCGCCGCCCATGGCTACAGCAACATCCAGACCACCTGCGCCAATAGCAAGCATACCGATACCGCCGCCAGTAGGTGTATGGCTGTCAGAGCCCAGCAATGTTTTACCGGGTTTGCCGAAACGTTCCAGATGTACCTGATGGCAGATGCCATTACCGGGTTTAGAGAAGTAAATACCATGTTTACTTGTTACAGTCTGGATATATTTGTGATCGTCTGCATTTTCAAAACCTGTCTGCAGAGTGTTATGATCGATATAAGCAACGGATTTTTCTGTTTTTACACGGGGGATACCAATGGCTTCAAACTGCAGATATGCCATAGTACCTGTAGAGTCCTGTGTCAGAGTCTGGTCGATTTTGATAGCGATTTCTTTGCCGGCTACCATTTCACCGCTTACCAGATGATTTTTGATCAGTTTTTCAGTAATATTCATTCCCATTTTCATTACCTCCAGAAAATGTTATTTCATATATTTTGCAAGGTCAGGCAGCAGAGTTTTCAGTGCCATTTCCATTTCCTCTTCAGAGATGAAAGTCATTCGGCCGCCTTCATACTGTTTATCTACCCATTCTTTCAGAATTGCAGCTTCAGGATCGTTCTTGCCGATTTTTCTGCCATCAGGCAGGTTGATTGTCTGGTTCATCCAATATGCTACGCCACTCAGACCGCTGTTTTTATTCACTTCTACACTCAGAGGGCGATTCAGGATCTTTGCTGTATTGAAGATGTTGTAGATTTCTTCGTCCTTTGCAACACCGTCAGCATGAATGCCGGCTCTGGTTACGTTAAAGTCGCGACCAACGAAAGGTGTACGAGGGGGTAATTTATATCCCAGTTCTTTTTCGTAGAATTCAGCAATTTCTGTGATAACGGTAGGATCCATACCATCCAGAGTACCTCTCAGAGATGCATATTCCATTACCATTGCCTCCAGGGGAGTATTACCAGTTCTTTCGCCAATACCCAGCAGAGATGTATTTACAGCAGAGCAGCCATACAGCCATGCTGTAGATGCATTTACAACTGCTTTATAGAAGTCATTATGACCATGCCATTCCAGAAGTTCGGAAGGCATCTGCGCAAAGTGATTAACACCATAGATGATACCGCCAACAGAACGGGGAAGAGTAGCACCGGGATAAGGCACACCGTAACCCATAGTGTCGCAGAATCTGATTTTTACAGGAATCTGATATTTATCCATCAGTTTTCTCAGTTCTGTTGCAAAGGGAACAACGCAGCCGTAGAAGTCTGCTCTTGTGACATCTTCGAAATGACATCTGGGAGTGATACCCATTTCCAGTGCTGCTTCTACGATTTCCAGATAGCTCTCAATTGCCTGACGTCTTGTTTTCTGTAATTTATGGAAAATGTGATAGTCAGAACAGCTTACCAGGATGCCACATTCTTTCAGGCCCATTTCCTTAACCAGTTTAAAGTCTTCCTTTGTCGCTCTGATCCAGCCTGTGATCTCGGGGAATTCGAATCCCATATCTCTGCAGGCATCGATGGCTTTTCTATCTGTTTCGCTGTACAGGAAAAATTCACACTGTCTGATTTTACCGTTAGGTCCACCCAGTCTGTGCATCATTTCATAGAGTTTTTTGATCTGATCTACAGTGTAGGGTGCACGGGACTGCTGACCATCGCGGAATGTAGTATCTGTGATCCAGATTTCTTCAGGAACATTCATTGGTACCTGACGATAGTTAAATGTAACCTTTGGTACTTCATCATAGTTGAAATTGTCACGGTATAAATTTGGTTCTTCCACATCCTGCAGACTGTACTGATATCTTCTCAGTTCCAGCAGATTTGTTTTGTTGTTATATGTGATCAAGAGAATCACCCCTCCTAAATGTATTCTCTGTAAAAACAGATGTATTCTTCTCTTCTATTTAATTATAGAATATATCAATCAAAGTAACCTTTGTCAATATAAAACAATAAAAATTTACAATATTTTAAAAAGTATACACAAATTAATAAAAAGCGTTGATTTTAAAGGATTTGTTGATGGTTATCTATTTTTATTATTAATGATAAATGATAGAAAATTAGAATGTATTATTGCATTTTAATAGGAATGATTAAAATAATCTATCGATTATTTGTATTATTTTTTTGAAATGATCTTTTGGGATTTAAGAGGAATTGGATATTTCAGAGAAATGTGTTACAATTCTGATAAAAGGAAAAAGGAGGTAATAAAAATGGAAATCAAGGAAATTCTGAAAATCGTAAATGAGATTTATAATAAGAAAAATGAAGTGGATGCAACTGATATCTACAAGGCTGCCGGCATCACAGCTGCAGAAGCAAATGCTTTTATCACGCAGATGGAGGAAGAAAATCTTGCAGATGTTATTGAGATCGATATGTGCTGCGGTGCAGATTATGTTGTAAAAGGATTGACCGAAAAGGGTAAAGCACTGATTTCTGAGTAAATAAGAAAGACCATCGAAGTTTCGATGGTCTTATTTTATTCGTTTTCGCCGAAAACACGATATGTATTTCGTTTTTGTTTTGCCTGGTAAAGGGCTTTATCGGCTTTACGGAAAAGTTCATCATAACTTCTGCCCATATCAGGGAAAAGGGACATACCGATACTTTTCGTTACACCGTAATCATTATCATGCAGTCGCAGGATCTCATCAGCTTTCTGTTTACCAATATCAATACCTGTTACATCTAAAAGCAGCAGAACAAATTCGTCACCGCCGAATCTTGCAACAATATCTTTTTTACGTACAACGGAAGAAAGATGCTGAGAGAAGGATAGAAGTACTTCGTCACCAGCCATATGACCATGATTGTCATTTACTGCTTTAAAATAGTCCAGATCGATGATCATCATGACACATTTGGAGTCTTCTCTGCTGGCAAGTACGCTGGTGCAGAGTTCTTCAAAGCGTTTTTTGGAATATAATCCTGTAAAATTATCCTTATATACGGAATTTTCCAGGAAGTCAATTCGTTTTTTCATATGATGGATATCAGAGATGATACCGATCATTTTATGAGGTTTCTCGTTTTCCATGACAGGAGCTACATCGACTTTACACCATTTATATGCTGTATCACCGGCTTTCAGTCTGGCCTCAAAAGAAATAGAGCGGCCTGTCATAATACAACGGAAAGCATCTTCCATAAACTGCGTATCTTCAGGATGTGTAAAATATGCACTGATTGCAGCAAGATAATCAATCCAGGGGAGCTCACTATATTTGTTTACATCTGTAAGGATATCACAGCCATTGATATCAAAAATGCTCTCAGAATTGTCAAAATAAGTGAACAACTGTTTATTCAGATCTACTTCAAAAATAGAAATATCAGCGATTTTCAGGGCAATAGAAAGTCTGTCTTTATAGTTTCTTAAATTTTCCAATAACATATTTAATTCTTTATCCAAACTTTCCACCACCTTTCTGCATAGTATATTTATTATATTATAGACTCATTGATTTCGTGTGTAAACATTAAATTTAAATAGATTCGTTTTTTAAAACTATTTTAAGGTTTTGTTCGTACACTAATTGTGTTAACTTGTTATTTTATATCTGCTGTGATATATTATTCATATAAAGAAACATTCTTTATAAAGAGATGAAATGGAGAGAACTGGAATATGATCGAAAAATTCAAAGTAACTTTTCCTCTGCTGGGGGGCAGTGAGGAACGTTATGCTTATATTTATCTGCCAAAATCCTATTTTAAAGATCCACATAGAAGATATCCTGTTTTATATATGTTTGATGGTCATAATGTCTTTTTTGATGAAGATGCAACTTATGGTAAAAGTTGGGGTATGTATAAATTCATGAATCGAAACCACGTTCAGATGATCATCTGTGCGGTGGAATGCAGTCATGACCCTAACTTCGGAAGATTGAAGGAATACTCACCTTTTTCTTTTCGTAATGTTGATGTAGGCTTTATCGAAGGCCGTGGTAAAATGACAATGGACTGGTATGTGAATGAACTGAAACCGGCAGTAGATGCTCATTTCCGTACATTACCAGACAGAGAACATACTTTCATTGCAGGCAGTTCCATGGGTGGATTGATGAGTCTGTATGCTTTGATGGATTATAATCATATTTTTTCAAGAGCAGCAGCGCTTTCACCTTCTTTATGGACAGATCCCAGAAAAGTAAAGGCAATGATCAATAAAGCAAATCTGAATCCGAATACGATATTGTATATGGACTATGGTTCTGAAGAAATGAAATATCACCGTGGTATGAGTCGTGTTTTTGCTGATATCACTTCTCTGTTGATACAGAAAGGGGTTTGTGTGGAAAGTCGAATCGTACCTGGTGGTGAACATTCTGAAGCCAGCTGGGAAAAACAATTAGGATTTTTTATGAGAACATTGTTTTATAAAGCATGATTTTAAATAAATAGAATGGAGGCAATAGCCTATGAAAAACTTTATTTTTATTTCTCCAAATTTTCCTGTGAATTACTGGAAATTTTGCTGTGAGCTGAAAAATAACGGCCTGAATGTACTGGGTATTGGTGATCAGCCTTATGATGAACTGACTGAAGAACTGAAAAACAGCCTGAACGAATATTATAAAGTTGAAAGTCTTGAAAATTATGATGAAGTATATCGTGCAGTTGCGTTCTTTACGTTTAAATATGGTCGTATTGATTGGCTGGAATCCAATAATGAATACTGGCTGGAAAGAGATGCTATGCTGCGTACAGACTTCAATATTACAACAGGTTTCCATACAGAAGATATTCCTCGTATCAAATTTAAATCCAAGATGAAGGAATACTATAAAAAAGCAGGCCTGACTGTTGCTCGTTATCATCTGGTGGATGATCTGGAAGGCTGCAGAAAATTCATTAAAGAAGTTGGTTATCCTGTTGTAGCAAAACCTGACAACGGCGTTGGTGCTTCCCATAACTTCAAAATCAAAAATGATGAGGAACTGGTTGATTTCTATGGCCAGCGCCATGAAGGTGTAGTTTATATCATGGAAGAATTCGTAAATGGTATTGTAAACTCCTATGATGCCATTATCGACTCCAATGGCAAAATCATGTTTGAAACAGGGAATGTTTCTCTTGGTTCTATCATGGATATCGTAAACGAAAAACAGAATTCTCTGTTTTATATCCTGAAAGAACTGCCCGAAGAAACAAGAAAAGCAGGTCGTGATACAGTAAAAGCTTTCGGCGTAAAGAGTCGTTTCGTTCATTTTGAATTTTTCCGTTTACTGCAGGATCAGGAAGGTCTGGGTAAGAAAGATGATATCATGGCACTGGAAGTAAATATGCGTCCCAGTGGTGGCTTCACTCCCGATATGATCAATTTTGCTCACAGCACAGACGTTTATAAAATCTGGGCAGACATGATCGCATTTGATGAATCCAAAAAGCCAAAAGGTGAATCCAATCACTGCGGTTTTGCCGGTCTGCGTGATGGCAAGCCTTTTGCTATGACACATGATGATATCATGGAAAAATATGGTGACCATATTCGCATGGTAGATCGTATTCCTGAAGCTCTTTCCGGCGCTATGGGTAATCAGATGTACCTGGCAACATTTGCTACAGAAGAAGAACTGATGGCTTTCTATGCTGATGTAACAAGAGAAAAATGAGATTTTTAAACCCCTGAGTATTTCAGGGGTTTTCCTTTTTGAAGAAGACATCTGTTATTTATAATATTGCAATCATCGTTGGAAGTGATATAATGAGCATAAATATAGATGTTAAATAGGGAGAATCCCTTTTGGATAAGAAAGGATAAAACATATGAAAAACCTTTTAGTTGCTCAGTCCGGTGGTCCTTCCGCAGCAATCAATGCTACCTTGGTTGGGGTTGTGGAAAAAGGCCTTGCTGATAGAAATATCGATAAGATTTATGGCGCTAAAAACGGCATTATGGGTCTGATCAGAGGTAATCTGATTGAACTGAATGATAAACTGGCAGACCCTGCTATGCTGCAGCTGCTTTGCCAGACACCTTCCTCTGCGTTAGGTTCCTGCCGTATGAAACTGTCTGATTTTGAAGAAAGCACTTTCGAATATGAAAAAATCATTCAGATGTTCCGTAAATATGATATCGGTTATTTTGTTTACATCGGTGGTAATGATTCCATGGATACAGTTCATAAAATCTCTCGTTACTGCGAAAGAATGCATATTGATGATATTAAAATCATTGGTGCGCCTAAAACGATCGATAATGATCTGATGGAAACAGACCATTGTCCCGGTTTTGGCTCTGCTGCAAAATATGTAGCAACGACTATGTCTGAGATCTCCTGCGACTGTAATGTATATGCACAGCCTTCTGTAACCATCGTTGAAATCATGGGCAGAGATGCAGGCTGGCTGACAGCATCTTCCGCGTTAGGCCGACTGAATGGCGATACAGCACCAGATCTGATTTATCTGTGCGAAAGACCATTTTCCGTAGACCAGTTCCTGGATGATGTCAGAGAAAAAATGGCTGAAAAACATTCCATTATCGTTGCTGTCAGCGAAGGTATCCGTAACGAAGAGGGTGATTATATCACAGATACACTGCAGGATAGAGCGGCTGACGCGTTTGGTCATAAGATCCTTGCAGGTGCTTCCCGTTATCTGGAAGAAATCATTCGTTATGAAATCGGCTGCAAAGTAAGAAGCATTGAGTTAAGTGTAATGCAGCGCTGTGCTTCTCATGTTGCATCTGCAGCAGATATTTATGAATCCAGACTGCTGGGTGCAGCGGCTGCGGATTACTGTATTTCCGGTGGAACAGGCAAAATGGCTGCTATCAAGCGAATTTCCGATAAGCCTTATCGCTTCGAGATTAATTTCGTTGAAATCG
>JAFZDV010000146.1 GCA_017560955.1 Anaerotignum sp. | reverse complement strand
TTCAGGCAGGATCTGATCCAGTGTTTCGCCATTTGCCAGACGATCCTTGAATTCCTGTGTTTTACCTCTCAGTTCTTCATCAGAAAGGTTTTCATACTGGGGACCCAGTGCTTCGATCTTTGCCACGATAGGCTTGATTTTTTTGATTTCTTTTTCACTGTAGTTCCCAAAGATTTTTTCTAAAAAACCCATTTGGTTCACCTCATTTTGTTCATAGTTAATGTGCTCAAAGCATACCGTCAACCCAAAATTCACGCTATGTTTTGGGCACACTTTTACATTATTAAAGTATAACAGAAAAATACCCCCGTACACAAGGGAAACTTGCGTATTTCGGGGGTTTGTTCGCAAAGTTTAAGGAAATTGTAACATTATAGTGCCAAAATCCACCAAAACCCTGTCTTTCTGACGAAAAAACAACGGTTTTGTTCCTGTTTTCAGAAAGGTTTTATACTTCTTCCTCTTTCTGCTGTGCTTTTTTCCAGCACTTATAACACATAGGGCGATAACTTTCATTGCCGCCCAGCATGATCTGGGCACCTTCTGTGATGATATTGCCCTCACCGTCGATACGGGCATTCACCATCGCCTTGCCGCCGCAGGTGCAGACTGTTTTCAGCTCGGAAACGGAATCTGCCAGTTCGAAAAGTCTTGCACTGCCGGGGAACATTTTTGTGCGGAAGTCTGTTCTCAGGCCAAAGCAGAATACAGGCACATTGTAGTTATCCACGATATCTCTCAGCTGTTCGATGTGCGCAGGTGTCAGGAACTGGGCTTCGTCCGCAATGATCACATCATTGAATTCCTTTTCCCTGTCACGGAAAATTTCAAACAGATTCATTTCTTCTGTAATGACATCGCCTGTCTGTTCCAGACCGATACGGGAGCGGACGATATCAGTGCCATAACGGGTATCCGCCGCAGGCTTGATGAGCCATACACGCATGCCCTGTTCTTCATAGTTGAATTTTGTAATAAGCGCCTGTGCAGATTTGGAACTGCCCATAACGCCATATCTGAAATAGAGTTTTGCCATTCTCCATCCTCCTGTCTATCGTCATTTTCTCTGAACATAGTATCATAATTCTGCCTTCTTGGCGAGGGGAACACCCTCTTAAATTTGTGAACCTTTCACCTTTCTTTTCCCGAAAAAAGGAGTATACTGACAATAGAACCCATAATTCCCAACTTATGTTAAGGAGTCCTTACTATGATCACAGACCTGACCCAGGGCAGTGTAAAAACAAAGCTCTGGTTATTTTCCATTCCTATGCTGCTGAGTGTAGCGTTCCAGCAGATGTACCACATCGTAGACAGCATCATCGCAGGCCGATTCATCGGTGAACACGCCCTTGCGGCCGTTGGTGCTTCCCATCCCATCACCATGATCTTCATGGCCGTGGCTGTCGGCAGCAATATCGGCTGTGCCGTCGTTGTTTCCCGTCTGTTCGGCGCAAAAGAATATGCCACCCTGAAGACAGCCGTCTGCACTATTTTTATCACCTGTATCACCGCCAGCCTGATCATGACCCTTCTAGGTCTGCTGACAGGGAATGCCATGCTTTCCGCTATCAATACCCCTGATGATGTTTTCAGGGATGCTTCCGTGTATCTGAAAATCTACATCCTCGGCTATCTGTTTTCCTTTCTGTATAACATCGCCAACGGCATTTTCACTTCCCTTGGCGACAGCCGTACACCCTTATATTTCCTCATCGGTTCTTCCATCGGGAATATCATCCTTGACCTGATTTTCGTTATCTGTCTGGATATGGGTGTGGCAGGGGTAGCATGGGCAACGTTTGCTGCCCAGGGATTTGCCTGCATTCTGGCTTTCATTCCGTTGATCCGCCGCCTGCAGCAGCTGAAAACAGACATCCCCTACGAAAAATTTTCTTTCCCCATGCTGAAACAGGTGACCATCGTTGCCGTTCCCAGTATTCTGCAGCAATGTTTCGTTTCCGTCGGCAATCTGTTTGTACAGTCGGCAGTCAACAGTTTTGGCTCCGCCGTAGTGGCTGGTTTCTCCGCCTGCCAGAAACTCAACGTATTCTGCGTGACCTGCATGACTACCCTGTCCAACGGTCTGTCTTCCTTTACCGCCCAGAACCTTGGCGCAAAGAAAACAGAGCGCATCTCCGAAGGCTGGAAAGCAGGGTCTTTGCTGGGGGTTTTGGTCTGCGTGCCTTTCTTCCTGTTCTATTTCTTCTGCAGTAAAACAGCCATGGGACTGTTTCTGGAGGCTGACAGCGTAGATGCCATTCAGGCAGGGGCAGATTTTCTGAAAATCGTAACACCATTCTATTTCATCGTCATTTTCAAGGTCATGTGCGATGGGGTGCTGCGCGGCTGTTCCGCCATGCTGCAGTTCCTGACAGGTACCTTCGCAGACCTGTTCCTCCGCGTTGCCTTCGCCTTCCTTTTCGCAAAAGTTCTGGACTTCGGCCCTACAGGCATCTGGATGGCATGGCCCATCGGCTGGACATTGTCCACATTGATCTCCTATAGCTTTTACCATAGAAAACCTTGGCTGAAAACAAAAGATTAAAAGAAAACTCTTTCATACAGCTTTGCCACACTTATACATTGGTTTCGCAAATATTTACCGAAATAAAAAATGTCCCTTTCTGTAAACAGAAAGGGACATTTTTTTATTATCGTTATACCTTCTCAGCATTTACAAACATCGTTGCCGCTTCTGCCTTTGTCACATGATCCTGCGGACGGATCCATTCCTGCTTATCAGAAACAATCCCTTCCTGCACCACCCATGCAACGGCATGTTCCGCTGTCACTTGTTCAGCATCTCGGAAAGCAGGCAAAACACCTTCCTGTTCCTCACCCAGATAGTTATACAACATCTGCATCAGTTCTTCTCTGGTCACTTTCATGTCCGCCGCCAGTTCATCTTCTGCAATATCAGTCAGGATGCCGTTCTTTTCCGCCCATGCTGCCGCTGCATAATAAGATGCATCCGCTTTTACATCGGTAAAGGTCGTTTCTCCTGCCGCCGGTTTTCCTGCCAGAGCATACATAGCTTCCAGCACTTCACCCCTTGTCATGGTGGCATCGGGAGCAAATGTAGTTTCTGTTTCCCCCTTCAGAATGCCCTGTGCTGCCGCAGAAGTCACTGCCTCATAATACCACGCACCTTTTTCCACATCAGTAAATGTCGCATTATTCACAACAGCAGAAAGATTGGAGAAGGTTTTTGTTTTTTCACTCAGGAAAAAGTCTTCCGTCACCACATCGGAAGAGGACTGGAATCCTCTGGGACCACCGCCCATACCGCCCTGCATCATCCCTTCGGGAGGCGCAGGCATTTCTCCTTTTTCCAGTGCTTCCAGAAAACCTTCTGGCAATTCTTCGCTGCGTTTTTCAAATTCTTTCTGCATCATTTCCTTAAAGTCTTCAGGCATTTCTCCTCTGAAGCCTTCCTTTCTCTGACCTTCGTCCCGCTGGCCCATTTCCCCTTCAGGATGCTGCATGCCATCAGGTCTCATACCGCCAAAGCCACGGTCGTTTGTCATCTGTCCGCCATGGTGCAGTTTTGTACCGTCAGTATATGATGTAATCTCCGTATACAGACCATCTTTTTCTGTGCCTGTAATTTCACCGCCCTGATATACATGGTAGATGCCTTCTTCCAGTTCAGGTGTGCTGAAAGCAATATATGTATAACGGTGAGGGAAGTCATAAGCAAATACAGGTTTATCATTTTTATCTGTTACCACCAGCAGATCGTCTGTACTTTCAGAAAACTGCAGCATCATATACAACTGCTCGGATTCACTTTCGATAGGATCATACATATTACCCGCACCAACGACAATACCGCCGTTGATGAAAGACCCCTTATCGGAATCGATACCACTGTCCATACTGTAAGGGTGCGCCAGATTGATGGCTGTACCACCATTGACTTTGATATAGCCGTTAGAATCCAGACCGTCCCCTTCATACTGAGGGTCGCTGGTCACGGAACTGAAAATATACCCGTCATTGATGGTCACCACCGCCACACCGTCTTCCGATGCATTCAGGGGATCATCATGGGAGTTGAGGGTAATATTGCCGCTATTGAATGTCAGGTGACCATATTTTGCTTCGATACCTTCGTTGTCACCATTTACTGTCAGACTGCCTTTCCCTTCAAAACCAATGGAAATATTGGAAGAAATAGCCGCATCGTGCTTGACACCATCTTCCTCTGTTTTCTTTGTATGGGAACCATTCACCACATTTTCGCTGCCTTCCGCCAGTTCAATGGTCACACCATATTCCCCTTCTGTTCTAGGGTCAGCGGCTGTATAGACCTGAATCGCCGCCGCTGTCTGGCAGGTGATATCCACACCATTCAGTACCATACGCACTTCATCCGTTTCTTCTGCTGCCACGGCGATCTGGATATCTGTAGCCGTGCCACTGAACACATAGGTACCCGCATCTGTGATCGTCACAACACGGTTCTGCAGCTCTTTCAGTTCCTCAGGTACATCATCATGAGTTTCCGTTTTATAGTCCAGATAAACTTTTTCCATTTCTTTTTCTGTGATCACCTTTCCGTCCACCAGAATTTTGCCATCAGAAAGGGAAATATTAGTAGTTTCTGCAGCAAAGGCAGTCTGCGTACCCAGACACGCCAGAACAGCCGCTGCCACGATTATATGTTTCTTCATGGGATATCTCCTCCTTTGGTTCATGTTTCTATTTCAGTATAGGAATCTAAAATTAAAAAGTCATTAGGATATCCCGATATTTTCCATTAAAAAAGGGCGATGATCCGCCCTTATTCTTCCCTAATGTTCCCTTTTCGCACATTTTCTTCGATCAATTCTCTCGTATATTCTCCGATAAATGCAGAGCCGATCTGGTTTCTGCCATGGCGTTTCATGATCTGGGTTTTCGTCACCTGATGTTCTCTCCAGTCGCCGCCATTATTGGAATTGTTCAGCATCAGCGGCTGCAGGTTATCCATGGTACGGGCAAATTTCGCCTCCGCCGTTTCTCCTGCTTCAAATTCCTCGAATAAAGCCCGCAGTTCATCTCTCTGGTCATCAGGAAGCAAGCCGAAAATACGGTCCGCCGCCAGCCGTTCCCGTTCCGCCTGTGATGCCATGGCCGTTTCATCGTAGGCATAGGTATCCCCTGCGTCAATTTCCACAATATCATGGATCAGTGCCATCATCATGGTTCTCGCCAGATCGATAGGTTCATTGGCATATTCTTTCAGGAGATAAATCATCATGGCCATATGCCATGCGTGTTCCGCATCATTTTCCTGTCGGCCGCCTCCACTGAGGTGTGTCTGCCGCAAAATATTCTTTTCTTTGTCCGCCTCTAAAATAAAGGCCATCTGTTTTTCAAACCGCTTCCTGTCCATAAGAACCTCCTATGAAAAGAAAAGGGATGCTTACGCATCCCTTGTTTTTTATTTTATTAATACTCGGGCTCGATTAAGCCGTATGTACCGTTCTTTCTCTTATAGACAACATTTACTTCGTCTGTTTCGCCATTGCGGAATACGAAGAAGCTGTGACCAACCAGTTCCATTTCCATAACTGCTTCTTCTGCGTCCATAGGTTTTACTTCGAAATGTTTTACTTTTTCGATTTTAACCATAGGTTCGTCATCCAGATCTTCTTCAGGAACCAGGATTGCTGCATATTCTGCTGCATATGCATCTGCGCCGGATTTCACTTTTGTGCGCATACGTTTTTTATAACGTACTACCTGACCTTCCAGAATATCTACCGCTTTATCCATGGCAGCTGTCATATCTGCGTCCTGTACTTCAGCACGTACATATCTTTTATTCATGGGTACTGTTACTTCAACAGTAGAAACCAGTTTTTCCAGACTTAATGTGATTGTTGCTTCTGTGTCTTCGGGGAACAGTTTTGCAACACGATCCATTTTCTTTTCAACCATTTCTTTTGTTTTGTCCCATACATCGATGTTCTTACCAATAATGTTATAACGCATAAAAACAACTCCCTTCGTGATCCTCTCATTGCGCTAAGGAGGATCGGAAAATATATCAAACCGACGATGTCGGTAAGATTCAGATTCACCAGATGTCCTTCATCTATTTCCAGATGTCTTTCACCTGTTTACTCTTAATATTCTCCATCTTTTTTCAAATCCCTTTTTTCTTTTTCAAAAATTTTATAAATTTTCAAACTTTTTTTGCTGTCAATACCCATAAAAAAGTTTGTGAAATTTTCAGAAATCAGTTTCCATAATTCCATTTATCGAGACACTGTATTTTTTCTCAAAAAGAAGAATGGCGGATTTTCGGCGTTTTCAAAATTCCACAAAAAGGGCATTTGTTCTCCTTTTGTCCACAAATCTCCCTGTGTACAACTGTGGACAATGTGAATAACTGTGTGGAAAACCCATGTTTTCCGCGTTTCCCATGTGGATAAATCCCCCAACTTTTCCCCATTGTCCACAAAGGCGTGTTCTTTTGCAATTTTTCTTATATGTTCACATAATATTATGCAATATTGTACAAAATAAAAAACTCCGAAGAAAAATCCTTCGGAGTTCTGTATTTTTTCATATACTGTTTTACGCCTGCAGCTCTGCCAGTGCATCCAGATAAAATTCTTTTGTTTTGTCATCAAAGCAGACGATCGTTACCTGCTCGATGGCATCATCATTGTTCAGGCCATTCAGGATCTCGCCCACAGCAATTTTTGCCGCCTGTTCCACAGGGAAACGATATACACCTGTAGAAATGGAAGGGAACGCAATGGTTTTCACACCATTTTCTTTTGCAAGAGCCAGACAGTTTTTATAACAGTTGGCCAGCAGTTCCGCTTCACCCCATTTACCGCCGCGCCAGATGGGACCGGGTGTATGGATGACATATTTTGCTTTCAGTTTAT
>JAFZDV010000145.1 GCA_017560955.1 Anaerotignum sp. | reverse complement strand
GTGTAGCCGACGGAAACGATAGGGATGAATACCAGCATGCCGATCACACCAAACAGGCTGCCGCCCAGAGAAACTGCCGCCAGTACCCAGATAGCAGGAAGGCCGATGGAGCTGCCGACCACTTTGGGATAGATCAGATTACCTTCGAGCTGCTGGATGATCAGGAACATGATGACGAAGAACAGCGCCTGTTTCGGATCAACAGTCAGGATCAGGAATGCACCCACACCGCAGCCGATAAATGCCCCGAAAATGGGGATGAGGGCAGTAAAGGCAATCAGTACGCCTACCAGTACGGCAAAGGGGAAACGGAAGATCGTCATGGCGATGAAGAACATGGTGCCCAGAATGACAGCCTCCAGACATTGCCCTGTCAGGAAGTTAGAGAAGGTACGATAAGTCAGGCTGCAGATACGCATCATTTCGTCAGCGTGCTTTTCTTTCATATAAGCATAGATGAGTTTTGTCATCTGTCTTTTTAAGAAAGGCTGCTGCAGCAGGATGTAGCAGGCAAATACAAAGGCGATGAAGAAAGTGCCGACACCGCTGACGATGCCTGTGGCTACGCTGATGGTGGAATCCAGCATGGTATTTGCGCCCACGCGGAAGAAAGTCATCAGCTGCGCGAGGATATCTTCCCAGTTGAGGGATGTTTCCAGTTCTTCGATATAATGTACCAGTTCCTGGTTTCTTGCAAAAAGCAGTTCCATTTTCTTCAGAAGAGCAGGTACTTTTTCGGGTAATGTCTTACCCAGCATGGCGATAGTTTCAGTCAGTTCGGGAAGGATGACCACAACGGCCAGACTCAGTACTGCCAGTACCAGTATCAGCGTATAGACAAGGCTCAGCGGGGCAGCGGCTTTTTTCAGGGTACTGCCATCCTGTACTTTGTCAAACAGATTTTTCTGGATACGGTTCATGGGAACGCTCAGCACAAAGGCAATGGCTCCGCCTAAAATGAAGGGCGAGAGGATATGCAGAATGAATCTGGCACCTCCAAGCACTACATTGAATCGAAGCAGGCCAACCAGAATCACAAGGGTAAAGACGATCAGTCCTCTTAATTTACGGATATTTTCTTTATCTAATTGCAAAAGATCATCTCCTTTGAATCTTTTTTACTGATTATTACTGAAAAGTATATCAAAAAGGTATTTTTTACGCAATAACAGGCGGAAAGGTTCACAGATAATTTACATTTTACAGGCTTTTTTCGGGGAATATTCTTTACAGGAAAGCCCTTTGGGGTTAAACTAATATCAGCAAACTATGACTACTTTTCAGAAGAAAGGAAGAATACTATGGAAATCAGAACAAGATTTGCGCCCTCTCCTACGGGCTATATGCATATTGGTAACCTGCGTACAGCACTGTACGAATACCTGATCGCAAAATCTCAGGGTGGTAAATTCATCCTGCGTATCGAAGATACAGACCAGGGCAGACTGGTAGAAGGTTCTGTAGATGTGATCTACAAAACAATGAAAATGACAGGTCTGCAGCATGATGAAGGTCCCGATGTAGGCGGCGACTTCGGTCCTTATGTACAGTCTGAAAGAATGGGCATGTATATGGACTACGCAAAAGAACTGGTAGCAAAAGGCGAAGCATACTACTGCTTCTGTACAAAAGAAAGACTGGAAGGTCTGAAAACAGAAAACGGCGAAGGTGCATCCTTCGCAAAATATGACAGACACTGTCTGGGTCTGTCTGCAGAAGAAGTGCAGGCAAAACTGGATGCAGGCGAACCCTTCGTAATCCGTCAGAAAATGCCTGATGAAGGTACAACAACATTCAGCGACGTTGTTTACGGTGATATCACAGTAGACAACACAGAACTGGATGACCAGATCCTGATGAAAGCAGACGGTTTCCCCACATACAACTTTGCAAACGTTGTGGATGACCACCTGATGCAGATCACACACGTTGTTCGTGGTAGTGAATATCTGTCCTCCACACCTAAATACAACCTGCTGTATGATGCATTCGGCTGGGAAAAACCCGTATATGTACACCTGCCTGCAGTAATGCGTGATGCAACACATAAACTGTCCAAACGTCACGGCGACAAATCCTTCGAAGATCTGGTGAACGAAGGCTATGTAGTAGATGCGATCATGAACTATATCGCACTGCTGGGCTGGAGCCCTTCCGATAACACAGAAATCTTCTCCCTGAAAGAACTGGAAGAAAAATTCGATATCGCTGGTCTGAGCAAATCTCCTTCCATCTTCGACATCAAGAAGCTGACATGGATGAACAGCGAATATCTGAAAAACATGGATTTCGACAAATACTTCGAACTGGCACAGCCTAAACTGGAAGAAACACTGGCTGGCACAGCACTGGATCAGAAAAAAATCGCTGCTCTGCTGCAGAAACGTCTGGAAACACTGAACGATATCCCTGGTCTGGTTGCGTTCTTCAAAGAACTGCCCGAATACGGCACAGACCTGTACACACACAAGAAAATGAAAACAAACGACGAGATCGCACTGGCTTCCCTGCAGGCTGCACTGCCTGTACTGGAAGGTATCGAAGACTGGAACACAACAGTGATCCACGATACACTGATGGCGCTGATCGGCGAACTGGGTATCAAAAATGGTCAGATGCTGTGGCCTGTAAGAACAGCTCTGTCTGGTGAACCCACATCCCCCGGTGGTGCAATGGAACTGGCTGACATTCTGGGTAAGGAAGAATCCATCCGCAGAGTGAAAGCAGGTATTGAACTTTTAGGCGGTCAGCTGGGCTGATCCGCCTTCGCAAAAATCAGGATTTTTGCGAGTGATTCAGAATGGAATAAACAGATAAGTTCCAGCGGTGTAAACACCTCGAAACTTCCTGTTTTCCTCGGGCAGGCAGAGCCCGCCCTGCGGATTAAATTCAGGAAACACTTTGTTTCCCGAACCCTTCCGCACAATATCTCAAATAAAAAAAGAGAACGGCAAAGCCGTTCTCTTTTTTTACATCATTCCATCCATCAGATCATCAATGGCTTCTTCTGCTTTGACTACCATTCGTTTGCCTTTTTTCGCCATCTGCTGTCCCATTCGTCTGTCCATCATCATCCAGCCTGCTCCTGCAGCCGTCATGATGCCTCCGATGAGCATCCCTGTTGTGAATTTATTCATATTTTTTCGCCTCCCTTTCTTTTTCCTTAGTATGAGCGAAAAAAACGCATTTATCCTGCACTTTTTTGTTGCAATTTTGAAACAGATGGCTTATAATCAATAAGTCAACCTGACAAGACAGGTGTATATGTTATGACATTACAGAAAAGGAGCAAGATAAATGGGAACTACAAATAAAACAGGATTCAAGGCCTTTCTGGCAAAAAAAGACATTGAATTCTCTGCAAAAAGATATGGTATTGATGCCTTAGGTGCAATGGCGCAGGGGCTGTTTGCATCTCTGCTGATCGGCACCATCCTGAAAACACTGGGCCAGCAGGCAGGCATTGATGTACTGGTGGAAATCGGCGGCTTTGCTCAGGCGGCATCCGGCCCTGCTATGGCAGTTGCCATTGGTTATGCGTTGAAATGTCCCCCTCTGGTACTGTTTTCTCTGGTAGCCGTTGGTGCAGCGGCCAATAGTCTTGGCGGCGCAGGCGGCCCTCTGGCGGTACTGGTTATCACCGTATTTGCGGCAGAATTTGGTAAACTGGTTTCCAAGGAAACAAAAGTGGATATTATCGTGACACCTTCCGTGACGATCTGTGTAGGTATCCTCTTAGCAATGTGGTGGGCACCTTCCATCGGCGCTGCGGCAAGTGCCGTTGGTAATGCCATCATGTGGGCGACAGATCTGCAGCCTTTCTTCATGGGCATTGCGGTATCCGTTCTGGTAG
>JAFZDV010000144.1 GCA_017560955.1 Anaerotignum sp. | reverse complement strand
CGCATCAACCCCACTGGTAAAAAGCGTTTCAAACAGGCGCTGGTGGAAAATGACATCGATTATATCCTGAATGAAGGTCTTGCCCAGCAGGAAAAAGGCGTTCACATTCTGGATGTGAATGTAGGTCTGCCTGAAATTGATGAAGTGGAAATGCTGAAAAAGGTTTCCTTCGAACTGCAGGCCATCATCGACCTGCCTCTGCAAATCGATACAACAGATGTAACTGCTATGGAACAGGCGCTGAGAAGATATAATGGTAAAGCCATGATCAACTCCGTAAACGGCAAGGAAGAAAACATGAAAGCAATCTTCCCTCTGGTGAAAAAGTACGGCGGTCTGGTGGTTGCGCTGACGCTGGATGAAAACGGTATTCCCGATACAGCGGCAGAGCGCGTTGCAATTGCAGAAAAAATCCTGAAAACAGCAGCGGAATACGGCATTGATAAAAAAGATATCATTTTCGATACACTGGCCATGGCAATTTCTGCAGATCCCAACGCAGCATTTGCCACAGTAAATGCTCTGAAAGAAATCAAAGAACGCCTTGGTTGTCATACTTCCCTTGGCGTTTCCAATATTTCCTTTGGCCTGCCCAACAGAGATTTTGTGACAAGCACATTCTTTGCTATGGCTCTGGAAAATGGTCTGTCTGCGGCAATCATGAACCCTCATTCCGCAGATATGATGAAGACATACTATGCATATCGTGCCCTGCATGGTTACGATGAAAACTGCACAGACTATATTAACTTCGCTTCTAACTTCGTTCCTGCGGCAACAACTGGCACAGCAGCAGCTCAGCCTGCAGCAGATCAGCAGGAATTCAAGTCTCAGCTGCAGAAGGCCGTTGTGAAAGGTCTGAAAGAACAGGCTGGCGAACTGACAGCGAAACTGCTGGAAGAAACTGCTCCTCTGGAAATCGTGCAGAATGAAATCATCCCTGCACTGGATATCGTAGGCAAAGGTTATGAGCAGAAAACGGTTTATCTGCCTCAGCTTCTGATGGCGGCGGAAGCGGCGAAAAGTGCCTTTGAAAAAATCAAGGCGGCTATGTCCACAGGTAACGGCGGCACAGCAGCAAAATGCAGTTTCGTACTGGCAACGGTAAAAGGCGATATCCATGATATCGGTAAAAATATTGTAAAACTGCTGTTGGAAAACTACGGCTTTGATGTGGCGGATCTGGGCAGAGATGTTGCTCCCGAACTGATTCTGGAAGAAGTAAAACGCCTTCACGCACCTATGTGTGGTCTGAGTGCTCTGATGACAACAACGGTACCTGCCATGGAAGAAACCATCAAACTCATCCATGCAGAAGCACCCTGGTGTAAAGTTGTGGTAGGCGGTGCTGTTCTGACTCAGGATTATGCAGACCGTGTCGGTGCAGATAAATATGCGAAAGATGCCATGGAAGCAGTGCGTTACGCTGATGAGATCAACGCAGCACTGTAATGATTCGAATTGTCGAAAGGAGGCAGGTAAATGAAAACTGAAATTCTAAGTACAATTTTTCTGCCTTTTCTGGGTACAGTCATTGGTTCTGGCTTTGTGTTCTTTTTAAAAGGAGAAATGAGCCGCAGACTGCAGCGCTCCTTGATGGGCTTTGCGGCTGGGGTCATGGTGGCGGCATCTGTGTGGAGCCTCATCATTCCTGCCATGAATCAGTCGGAACACATGGGAAAACTGGCTTTCCTGCCTGCCTTTATCGGTGTATGGGGCGGTTTTCTGTTCCTGCTGGCATTGGATCATATCATCCCACATCTCCATTTGAACAGTGAATGTCCCGAAGGGATGTCCTGTAATCTGGGGAAAAATACTATGATGGTATTTGCGGTTGCCCTTCATAACCTTCCCGAAGGTATGGCAGTCGGTGTTGTGGCGGCAGGATGGCTGACTGGGAATGAAACCATTTCTGCTGCGGCTGCGCTTGCATTGTCTGCAGGTATTGCATTACAGAATCTTCCTGAAGGGGCCATCATTTCCATGCCTTTGAAAAGCAATGGCATGAAAAGCAGCAAAGCCTTTCTATATGGCGCGATTTCTGGAGCGGTAGAACCTCTGGGGGCGATCCTGACGATTCTGCTGACGGTGGTTATTTTGTTTGCCATGACTTCGGCTTGGTATACCAATATTGTCCAGAGCAGCGGCTTGATGTTTGAAGCAGAGGCGTGGGGATTTAACGGCACGATCACCATCAATGATGCACCAATTTTGGCTGCGCCGGGTGATGACGGTATTGTATCTATGCGTGTAGAAAACGACAGTGATACAATTTCTACCATCAGTGTCAATGTTTCCAAGAATGGTATGTCCGAAGAAATGCAGAAAAGACTGTTTTTCTACGTGGATACACGGATGAACCGCGAGGGAGAAACGATGAGCCGGGTCTATCTGAACCGCTATGAAGGATACACCTACAATGTATTTGGTAACGGCGAATTAAGATTGACAGAGCAGATCAGCAATGCACCCGTTATCAAGTGGGAATGGGTGTATGATGTG
>JAFZDV010000143.1 GCA_017560955.1 Anaerotignum sp. | reverse complement strand
GTTACTACGATACCAATCAGGATACTGCCGCTTACATTTTTGATATGCAGAACTGCTGTGATCAGCAGACCTACCAGTGCCAGAATCGCACAGATACCGTGTGTATTGAAGTTTTCTGTGAAGCTTGTGATCGTTACCAGTGTGGAGGAGTCTACACACAGACCTGCATTCTGCAGACCAATGAAGGCGATAAACAGACCGATACCAACGGAAACGCCTTTTTTCAGTGTCAGAGGAATGGCATTAAAAATCGCTTCACGCACATTTGTCAGGGACATGATGATGAAGATGATACCTTCCACAAATACCGCAAACAGTGCGATCTGCCAGGAAAGGCCCTGACCCAGAACAACAGTGTATGCCAGATAAGCATTCAGGCCCATACCTGCAGACAGAGCAAAAGGCATGTTCGCCAGCAGTGCCATACATACTGTACCAATAACGGAAGCCAGACATGTCGCCAGCAGAACCGCATTGGCATCCATACCCGCTTCAGACAGGATACTGGGGTTAACTGCCAGGATGTATGCCATTGTCATAAATGTTGCAATACCTGCAGCCACCTCTGTTTTTACATTTGTATTATTTTCTTTTAATTTAAACAGTCTTTCTAACATGCTTATTCACCTTTTCCTTCATCAAATTCTGCAATGTAAGGCAGATTACGATAATATTCAGCACAGTCCAGACCATAACCAATTACAAAATGATCGGGGATTGTGAACAGAGCCACATCTGCCTTGAAATCAACCACACGTCTGGAGGGCTTGTCCAGCAGTGTTACAACTTTCAGGGACAGAGGATTTCTGCCCTGCAGCAGTTTTACCACATCGCTCAGTGTTCTGCCTGTATCGATGATATCTTCTACGATGATCACATGATACTGGCTGATATCCTGGTCCAGATCCATTGTTACTTTTACTGCACCGCTGGAAACTGTACCGCTGTAGTAGCTTTTTGCAGCCATAAAGCCGATTTCACAGGGAACTGTGATGGCACGGCACAGGTCTGCCATAAATACAAAAGCACCTTTCAGGATGCTTACCAGCAGGATAGGTCTGCCGTCGTAGGAATCGCTGATTTCTTTACCCACTCTTGCAATTGCTTCTTTGATTTCTTCTTCAGAAACCAGAACGCGTTTGATTTTTCTGTTGAATTCTTCTACTGTTTTCATTTTCATGCTCCTTTTATATTCTGAACACAAACTTAACATTTATACCAACATTATGACAATTTATCACTTGTTCGTCAATATGTACATAAAACCAGCGGAGCAAAAAGACCTGCTCCGCTGTACAGTTTTCAGAATTATTCTTCCACAGTTTCTTCTTCTGTTTCCACAACTTTAATTGCGATACCCAGTTCATCCAGCTGTTTTTCTTCAACCAGACCGGGAGCTGCTGTCATAGGGCAGGAAGCGTCTTTTACTTTAGGGAATGCGATTACGTCACGGATGGATGTAGCACCGCTCATCAGCATGATGATTCTGTCCAGACCGAATGCCAGACCGCCGTGAGGGGGAACACCGTATTTGAACGCATCCAGCAGGAAGCCGAATCTTTCCTGAGCGTCTTCCTGTGTGAAGCCCAGCAGTTCGAACATTTTCTGCTGAATTTCTCTGCGGTGGATTCTGATGGAACCGCCGCCCAGTTCATAACCGTTCAGAACGATATCGTATGCTTTCGCACGAACTGCACCGGGGTTTGTTTCGATCAGATCGATATCTTCATCCATAGGTGCTGTGAAAGGATGATGAACTGCTACATATCTGCCAGCTTCTTCGTCCCATTCCAGCATAGGGAATTCTGTGATCCACAGGAATGCAAAATCGTCTGCTTTTGTCAGTTCCAGCATTCTGGACAGTTCCAGACGCAGTGCACCCAGAGAGTCGAATACTACTTTATCCTGGTCAGCACAGATCAGGATCAGGTCACCAGGTTTACCTTCCATTGCATCTACGATTTCCTGCAGTTTTTCAGGTGTGAAGAATTTAGCGATCTGTGTTTTCAGAGAGCCGTCTTCGTTGATCGCGATCCAAGCCAGACCTTTTGCTCTGTATGTTTTTACGAATTCAACCAGAGAGTCGATTTTCTTTCTGGGGAAGGAACCGCAGCCTGTTGCGTTGATCGCTCTTACGCTGCCGCCAGCTTCCAGTGCAGATTTGAATACAACGAAATCTGTACCTGCAACAACATCAGAGATGTTTTTCAGTTCCATACCGAAACGTACGTCGGGTTTATCGGAACCGAAGCGTTCCATTGCTTCTTTGTATGTCATTCTGGGCAGAGGCAGCTGAATGTCAACATTCATCAGGTCTTTGAATACCTTCTGCATCATTCTTTCGTTGATGTCCATTACATCTTCGATTTCTACGAAGGACAGTTCCATGTCAACCTGTGTGAATTCAGGCTGTCTGTCTGCACGCAGGTCTTCGTCACGGAAGCATTTTGCGATCTGGTAGTATCTGTCCATACCAGATACCATCAGCAGCTGTTTGTACAGCTGAGGGGACTGGGGCAGACCATAGAAGTTACCGGGGTGAACACGGGAAGGTACCAGATAGTCACGAGCGCCTTCGGGTGTGGATTTACCCAGGATAGGTGTTTCGATTTCCAGGAAGTTTTCCTGATCCAGGAAGTTTCTCATTACCTGTGCTACTTTATGACGCAGTACCAGGTTGTTCAGCTGAGAAGGTCTTCTCAGATCCAGGTAACGATATTTCAGACGCAGGTCATCTTTTACTGTTACGGAATCTTCGATCTGGAAAGGTGTTGTTTCGGAATCGGACAGGATTCT
>JAFZDV010000142.1 GCA_017560955.1 Anaerotignum sp. | reverse complement strand
AGGGTCCTGAGGTGCTTTTTGAGCGATTGAAGGAAGTTGACCCTGAATATGCTGAGATCATGCATGCAAATAATGTGAAGCGTGTGACCCGTGCATTGGAATATCATTATCTGACAGGCCAGAAGTTTTCTGAGCATAACGCAGAACAGAAGGAAAAGGAAACTCATTATGATGCAGCAGTCATTATACTCAATATGGATAGAGAAAATCTTTATGAACGCATTGAACTGCGTATCGACCTGATGATGCAGGAAGGTCTTCTCGATGAGGTAAAAGGACTGCTGGATAAAGGGTATACACCTGATTTGGTTTCCATGCAGGGCATCGGTTATAAGGAATTCATTCCTTACTTCAATGGCGAGTGTACACTGGAAGAAGCTGTAACACAGCTGAAAACAAATACACGCCGCTTTGCAAAACGTCAGCTGACATGGTTCCGTCGTCAGATCGAAGGTCTGTGGGTAGATATGGATCAGTCTGATGGAGAAAAAGTAATGGAGAATGTACTGGATTATCTGAAGCAGAAAGAGATCCTGTAATAAAGAAAAAGAAAGAACAGCGAAGAAAGGATGTTTCGAAATTGAAAAAATCTTTCGCAAAATATATGGCTTTATTTCTGGCAGCAATGTTCACATTCGGTACGACAGGCTGTGGTAAGGAAAAAGCAGAAAAACAGCAGGAAAATGCTGTTGCAGAAGAAGAAAATACAGAAAATAAAGAAGCACAGAAAGCGGAGGGTTATCTTCTGAAGGATGCCTTTATGACAGCAGAAGGTGCACCCGAACTGACTGCTTCTGCGGCGATCCTGATCGAGGAGTCTACAGGTACGATCCTCTATGGAAAAAACGAGGATCAGAAAATGTACCCTGCCAGCATGACAAAAGTGCTGACAGCTCTGGTAGCACTGGACTATTTCAAACCTGAAGAACTGATCAAAGTAGGTCAGGAGATCAATGAAATCTCTCTGGACTCCAGTAAGGCAGGTCATGTGGTAGGCGAAACGCTGACAATGAAAAATGCTATTCGCGGTCTGATCATTCCTTCCGGTAACGATTCTGCCAATGTGATTGCGGCGAATGTTGCCAGAAGAGCAGAAAATGATGACAGTATCGGCTTTGCAAAGTGCGAAGACGTTTTTACTGAACTGATGAATAAAAAAGCTGAGGAACTGGGTGCAGTACACAGCCATTTCTCCAATGCCCACGGTTATCATGCCGATGACCATTACACAACAGCAATGGATATGGCGCTGATTTCCAAAGCTTTTATGGAAAATCCTACACTGGAAGAAATTGCTAACGAAAGAAGCTTTGTTGGTAATGGTGCAGATAATATGTTTACAACAGATGAATCTGTGAAAACACAGGATTACGCATGGCGCAGCCATAACCTGCTGATCACAGGCGGTGAGTATAACTACAGCTATGCATCCGGTATCAAAACAGGCTTCACAGATGAAGCTGGCGACTGTGTAACAGCAGCGGCGAAAAATGATAATATGAATCTGATTGCAGTTGTTTTCCATGCGGAAGACCCTGCTCGCTGGATCGATTCTAAAAATCTGTTTGAATTTGGTTTCAATAATTATGTGGAAACAGTAGTAGCAGGCGCAGATGAAGCAATTGCGGAAGCTCCTCTGACAAAGCACAAGAAATCTGAAGGCGACACACTGCCTGTTGTTCTGGGTGAAGCTCTGACAACATATCTGCCTGCAGGTGCAGCGGAAAAACTGGAAGCAGAAGTGACATATGATTCTGCCTTTGTTGTGACAGATAAGGAAGGCAACATCTCCCTGAAAGCACCTATTGCAAAAGGTGAAAATGTAGGTTATGTTTCCTATAAAGTAGATGGTAAAGTAGTTCATGAAGCATCTGTTTATGCTGGCAGAGATGTGGCGAAGGGGAATATTTTCAGTACGATTGGTTATGCCCTGAGCAATATCTTTACACTGAAAGGCATTCTGACAGTTGTTGGCGTTCTTGTTGTGATTGCACTCATCTTTGTGATCGTCAGACTGGTAATGAACCGCAGATACAGACACAGAGGCGGTTATAGCTTTGGCAGACCTGCAAGAAGAAATACAGGACTGGTTATGAATCTGAATGGTAAAAAAAGAAGAACAAGAAGCAGAAGAAGATTTAAATAAAAAAGAAAGGAGTCTCAATTGAGACTCCTTATTTTTATTCTTCGTCTTTTTTCTCTTTTCTAGGAGGTCTGGGACCTTCGTACTGATAATAGTCAGTTTTGATACGACCATTGAACAGTTTTCTCTTTCTGTCAGCCTTTCTGCCGTACAGAGATTCGAAATATTCCATGGATGTGATGACATATGCAGACCATGTTGTATCTGTTTTCATTGTTGCACCCAGTGCACGGTACATGTTTTCAACTTCCTTCAGTTCACCGATTCGTTCACCGTAAGGAGGGTTGGAGATCAGCACACCATATTTCCCGGGTAATGTAGCCTCCTGAGAGGGTTTTACTTCAAATGTGATACAGTCATCAACGCCTGCCAGTTCTGCGTTGGCTTTTGCCAGTTCGATGGCAGCGGGGTCGATATCACTGCCGTAAATTTCAGGCATTACATCATAGTCGATAGCCTGATATGCTTCTTTTCTTGCCTGTTTCCAGCGTTCTTTGCCGATTCTTTCCCATTCTTCGGAAGCGAATTTACGGTTCAGACCGGGAGCGATGTTTCTTGCCAGCATAGCTGCTTCGATGGGAATTGTACCGGAACCGCAGAAGGGATCCAGCAGGATTCTGTCTTTTCTCCAGTAGCTAAGCTGGATCATAGCAGATGCCAGAGATTCTTTCAGGGGCGCATCCATAGCGGAAGCACGGTAGCCACGCATATGCAGACCGCTGCCGCTGGTATCAATGGCCAGTGTAACAACATCTTTCAGGATACTTACCTGAATCGTATAGGATGCACCAGTTTCATCGAACCAGTCTGTTTTATATTTGTCTTTCAGTTTTTCTACGACAGCTTTTTTTACGATAGCCTGACAGTCAGGGACGCTGAACAGTGTGGATTTTACGGATTTACCTACAACTGTGAATTTACCGTCTTCAGGAATCCAGTCGCCCCAGGGCAGGGCTTTTGTCTGATCGAACAGTTCTGTGAAAGTCACTGCTGTGAATGTGCCCATTTTCACCCATACACGGCCGGCACATCTCAGCCACAGGTTTGCTTTTACGATATCGGATTCGTCACCTGTGAATTCTACTTTACCGTCGCTTGTTTTGATATTCTGAAAACCCAGAGCCTGACACTCTCTTTTTACTACCGCTTCCAGACCGAAAGTGGTTGTTGCGATCAAATCGATACTCATAATCTATCTCCAATCTATCTATACGAACAATTACCTTTTT
>JAFZDV010000141.1 GCA_017560955.1 Anaerotignum sp. | reverse complement strand
GGCGGAAATACTGATGGACGCATTGGTGTGGTACTGCTCCAGTGTCGGATCATAGATGGCGTGATCCATGCTGTAAGGCAGCACGATCTCTCCCTGCAGAGGATAAGCAAATGTCGGTTTTGCCGCCTTCTGCTTTGTTTCTTTCGGTTCTGCCGCAGGGGCCTCCCCGGGATCATTGCTCTGTTCATTTCGGTCCAGCACCGCAATTTCCATGGTGGGAGATTTTACCGCCACCACAGACTGTTCCGCCTCTGCCCTATGGCTGCGGTCAAAGGCACGATATGTCACGCCTGCCCCTAAAGCCAGCAGACACAGACAGCCACATACCGCCACAGTCCGCACTCTTTTTGCCGTTTTCATTTCATTATTCTTCATCATCACAGCACCTCCGATGCTATTGTTGCCATCAGAGGAGATTTTTATTCTTCAGAAGAATAAACCTGCCGCAGTCACGCCCATTCCAAAACCGCCCAGCAGCAGCGTCACCACCAAAGGCAGCAGAAGGACTGCCAGAAGGATGTAAAGAAAGAGGATACCCAGAACTTTTCTCATCACTCCCCCTCCTCTTTTCAGGATATGTAGATTTCTCCTGTAAAATGAATTACAATAACATCAGAGGTGATTCCTATGATGGAAATCGTATTTGGAAAAAGTGCCTGCGGCACCATGAAATATATCGGCATCGACCCCACAGACCTGTACTGCTTCAGTTTTGGTCTGAGCATAGGCGATCTGACAGAAAAAGAATACCCTGACATTTCAGAATTGAAAGCCAGAGTGGAACACGGCGAATCTCTCCGCCTCTGGTTCAGCCGAAAAAGTCCCGAGGAATCCTGCGGTTTTCACTGGCTGATGGCAGAACTGCAGGAAATTGAAAACGCAGAAATTTTTGCCGTTTCCTTACCTGATTATTTTGAACTGCCTGACAACTGCACCATGACCTGCAGTGACTGGGGCGAAGTAGAACCGGAACTCTGGAAGCCCCTTCTGGGAGAGAAAACCATCCTTCCCGTAGGCCAGCGCGTTTACGCCGCCCTGCGATGGCAGGAACTGACGCAGGAAAATGCTCCTCTGCGTGCCGTTGTCAACGGCAGTCTTGTCAGTGTCCATGCGGATTTTTATGACCATTTTATCCAACGGGAACTGAAAAAACAGGATAGTGATTTTATAGAAGCCCGTTTCATTGCAGATATCATCAGCATCTGTCAGCTGGGCATCAGCGATTTCATCCTCCATCAACGAATCGATGCCTTCATTCAGAAAGGTCTTCTTGCAGTCGTTACTCCCACAGAGGAAGGAACACCCCCTGTGCGACGTATCCTCAGAAAAGTACAGAAATAAAAATAAGCCTCAGACTTTTGTCTGAGGCTTTTCTTTTCATTATAATAAGAACCAGAACACTGCCACACCGACAGCCACTGTCAAAAGGAACAGACCTGTCCCGATTTTCGCGACTTTTCTGTCGGAACGGCGCACCCTTTTGAAGAAATCAGGGTTATCCAGTTCCATGATATACATACCGCCAAACAGACCCGTATGGATCTGCAGTTTCAGCGTTTTTTCCTTTTTCAGCATAAGGAAAGTTCTTTTTGTCAGTTTGAAATGGTAAGTGATCCCATTGTTGATGCCTTCCAGAAAGTGTGCCTGACGAGCAATTTTTTCTGCCCCTGTTTCGTGGGCGATAAAACATCTGCATTCCAGCAGGATCAGTTCCCTCTGCTTCAGTTTCATACGGTCAATAGCCGTATAAATCATTCTGGTATAGAAATAATTCAGCACCAGAAGGGGCAGCAGTGTCAGATGCAGTCTGAGCATTGGCAGGGTTTCACTGCCCCACCCCTGAATATTCAGGATATACCCCTGTATCTGCGCCTGTGCAATGCTGTAAAACATCAGCAGGAAACTGAACACATACAGTGTCCAGAACAGGAAAGGATGTTTTTTCCTCTGTCGGATATTCCAGCCACGGATTTCCGTCATGCTTTTTCTGCAGGCAAGGAACATCAGCAAACAGATCAGGAACATCAGGCCATTTACCATCATACCTTCCCGGAAACTGATGGTCATAGCAAAAATAGGGATCAGCCAGCCCGTAATAAGAGCCCAGCCCATTCGACCTGTGACAACAGCCAGGAAGATACACCAATATATCGTTATCAATGTGACAAAACCCAGCCACGCCATACTATCGACTCCTTAAAACTTACAAAAATCAAATCCCACGGAAAACATCGGGACGGAATTTACTTCTCTGTCTGCTTGTTTCGATCTGACCCAGGATCACATCTTTTTCGCGGTTCAGTGTGCCGCCCAGAGGGATATAGTTGGATGCATGGTTGGAGCGGAACATTGTACCTTCTGCATCTACACTACGGATGAACAGTTCTGTTTCATCCAGCACTTCGTGAGGTGTCAGCAGTTCAATTTCGCCTCTGTTATACTGATCATACATTTCTGTACCGGGTTCGATCATCAGTGTCAGGAAGCCAACATACTCAGGTTTGATGGCAGAAATTACTCTTGCACTGCCCAGCGCATG
>JAFZDV010000140.1 GCA_017560955.1 Anaerotignum sp. | reverse complement strand
TCCTTCCTGCAGGCGGTGGAAAGTGGAAAAAAAGATGAAGCCATGGGTTATTTTTCCGCGAAAATAGCGGAAGTGGTGGATTATGAAGAACTGGAAGGCTATCTGAAAGACCTGAAGGAATACTATTGTTTTGCCGAAGATGAGGGCAAGGGTATCCGCAGGGTTTCTGTAGCTAAGAAAAATCATAAAGATGAGGAAATTTTCTCTTTCCGCATGGTGGCGGAGCCCGATTCCTTCGGCAAATGGAAAATTTTCTCCATCGAGAGAGAAGGGAAGGAGTAAACCATGGAAAATAAAGCATTATTGAAAGACTGCTGTGACCAGATGGGTGTAGCGCTGAGCGATGCACAGGCGGAACAGTTTATGACATATCTTTCCCTCCTGCTGGAATGGAATGAAAAAATGAACCTGACAGCCATTACAGAACATCGTGATGTGGTGCTGAAGCACTTTGCAGACTGCCTGAGCCTGATCCCCCATGTGGAATGGAAGGAAGGCATGCAGGTCATCGATGTGGGCACAGGGGCAGGTTTCCCCGGTATCCCCGTGAAAATTGCGAAACCTGAAGTGGAAATGACACTGCTGGACTCTCTGCAGAAAAGAATCGGTTTCCTGCAGGAAGTGGGCACACAGCTGAATCTGGATGGTGTGGAATATGTACATAGCAGAGCGGAAGACGGCGGTCAGAACCCCGAATACAGAGAACAGTTTGACCTGTGCGTATCCCGTGCGGTGGCAAATCTGGCGGTGCTCTCTGAATATTGTCTGCCTTTCATCAAAGTGGGCGGTCAGCTGGCGGCACTGAAAGGCCCAGATGCGGAGGCGGAAGTGGAACAGGCGGCAGGTGCCCTGAAGAAACTGGGCGGTAAACTGGTGGAAATCAAGGATGTGACCATTCCCCACACAGACCTGTCCCATAAACTGGTGTTTATTGAAAAGGTAGCACCCACACCTAAGAAATACCCCAGAAACGCAGGCAAAATCAGAAAAGAACCTCTTTCTTGAGGGTTTTACCCTCAAACTCCCACCAAGGGTATAATACCCTTGGAACCCTAATTGCAGAAACTTCGTTTCTGCGGTGGTATAAATTAGAAAAATGGCTCATATCGATGCAGATTGTGTCGATATGGGCTTTTTTTTGTGGAACGCTTTTTAGTGAGAAAGAAATTTGCCGTGTTATCATGTTGAAAAGAAAACAAAAATATTTTTCTCGCACAAAATATGTAATATTTTATGCAACTCAGGGTGCAGGGAAATGATTTCCCTGCCAGGGTGTGGGACAGCGTCCCACGAAAAAGGAGGTATAATATGGAAGTTTTGAAATTCTCGGAAATGCGGCTGAAGAAGGATAAGGTCGTTTTTCATTTGCCTATTGATAAAATTCGTTCCAACCCTTATCAGCCAAGAAAATATTTCAACCGCGCGGCATTGGAAGAACTGTCGGAAAGCATCAAAGCCTATGGCGTTCTGCAGCCCATCACCGTGCGGAAAATGAACGGCGGCTATTATGAACTGGTGGCAGGGGAACGAAGACTGCGTGCATCGGAACTGGCAGGATTGACCACCATCCCTGCCATTCTGATGCAGGTCAGCGACAGCGATAGCGCTGTTCTGGCTTTTATTGAAAATATCCAACGGCAGAACCTGAGTTTTCTGGAGGAGGCGGAAGGTTACCGCAATATGATGGAGGATTATGGATTAACACAGGAGGAACTGGCGGAAAAATTATCCAAAAGCCAGTCTTCTATCGCTAATAAACTGCGTGTTCTGAAATTGGAGGACAGTGTGAAAAAACTTCTGCTGGAGCATAATTTTACGGAACGCCACGCAAGGGCACTCCTTCGTCTGCCTGATGAAGAAAGTCGGCTCATCGTTCTTTCGCAGATGATCGCGGAGGAAATGAATGTGAAAAAAACGGAGGAATTGGTGGAAGCCACATTGGAGATCATGCGCCCCCGTCCTGCGGAAAAAGGGGAGCAGAAGGAAAAACGGTATGTTCGTGCCAGAGATTTCCGTATTTTCACAAACACCATCAAGCAAAGTGTGGAGGTCATCCGCCGCAGCGGTGTGGATGTGGATTATGAGGATAAGGAGGAAGGGGACTCCTGCCAGATCGTCATCCGTATCCGCAGAAATCAGGAAACGGCTTGATTTTTCGGGATTTTCCTTTTATGATGTTACTATAAAGAAAGTAACGGGGAGGGGAAGGAAATGAAAGAAAGAGCAGTACTGGTCAGAGCCGATTATGGCCATGTGGAACTGAAACTGAAAGAAGTGATGGACGCAAGGGGCATCACCCGTAACCAACTGGCAAAACTCATTGATGCCCGTTTTGAAGTGGTGGGCAAATGGTATAAGGGCGAAGTGGAAAAAATGGACCTGGATATCCTTGCCCGTATCTGTTACGCGCTGGATTGTACAGCGGAGGATATCGTCTGCTATGTGCCTGGAAACGAGGAAGAAGTATGAGAAAAGGGTTATTTTTGTTGATGGTTTGCCTTTGTTTTCTGACAGGCTGTGAAAAGGAAGCGGTTGGATTTACGGATATTTCCTGGACTAGGGAAACACAAGTCGATACAGAAACGATTTTCTTTGGTTCTGACGGCAGTTTTCATTATTTCTGTGGCTGTGGCAATCCTGTGAATGATGCAGACCTCTGCGAAGGCTATACTTACGATGAAGAAAGCGGCAGTATCACACTGGACTGTATAGAGATTACGGAGGAAATGGTGACGGAGATCGGGGTCGTTTCCTTTGATGGAGATAAATTGGAACTGGATTTCGGCGGAGAGATTCGAATATTTGCGAGAGAATAAAAAAGCACCCTTTTGGGTGCTTTTTTCATACTTAAATATCTCTTTCAAAAGTTTTTGCCAGTTTCATGAATGTGGCTGTGGCTGTACCCACCAGAATTTCCTTACCATTTCTTGTGGTAGTCGCTTCTGCAGTCAGGCTGATGAGGGTTCTGCCCAGATTGGTCACCTTTACATGGTAATGCACCATATCCCCCAGCAAAACTGGTTTCAGGAAGGTAGTAGTCAGGTTGACAGTTGTCACCATATGCTGTTTTGCAAAATAATGGCAGGTCAGACCAAAGGAAACATCGAAGCATGTCATGATGATGCCGCCGTGCAGACTGCCGCCGGGGTTCAGTTCCCATTCCAGTGCTTCAAAGCCAATGGTTGCTTCTCTGTTTTCAAAATCACAGGAAACAAAATGGGGTTCCAGATGTACCAGTACGCCATTATTGGAAATGGGGTTATCGGGATGACCCAGCTGAGAGAGCCACTGCTCCATATTTTCCTGAGAGTTGATATCGTCTCTTAATGTGATCAGTTCCATGTTCCGCACCTCCTTAACCGCTGACAGCCATAAATGTGGCTGTGGCGATACATGCCAGCGTATCATCTCTTTCCAGTCGCAC
>JAFZDV010000139.1 GCA_017560955.1 Anaerotignum sp. | reverse complement strand
TTCTTTGCCAGTTGCCATCATTTTTACTTTGCTGCCTTTGCGAATGCTGCCGTCGATGACACGCATCAGAACGATAACGCCTCTGTACTGGTCATATACAGAGTCGAATACCAGCGCTTTCAGAGGAGCATCGGGGTCACCTGTGGGCGCAG
Source organism: Anaerotignum sp. (assembly GCA_017560955.1). Taxonomy (GTDB): domain Bacteria; phylum Bacillota; class Clostridia; order Lachnospirales; family Anaerotignaceae; genus Anaerotignum_A. The sequence continues at coordinate 2,600 of JAFZDV010000139.1, read as the reverse complement.
GGATATCTGTGATGATTCTTTCCAGAACATCTTCGATATTGATACCGTTTTTCGCAGAAATTTCAGGAGCATCTTCCGCAGGGATACCGATGATATCTTCGATTTCCTGTTTTGCCCACTGAGGGTTTGCGCTGGGCAGGTCAATTTTATTGATAACGGGCAGGATCTCCAGATTATTATCCAGTGCCAGATATACATTGGCCAGAGTCTGCGCTTCGATACCCTGTGCTGCGTCAACGATCAGTACAGCGCCTTCACAAGCCGCCAGGGAACGGGATACTTCATAGTTAAAGTCAACATGGCCGGGAGTATCGATCAGGTTGAACTGATATTCTTCGCCATTCTGCGCTTTGTAAATCAGACGAACCGCCTGAGATTTGATAGTAATACCTCTTTCTCTTTCCAGATCCATGTTATCCAGAACCTGTTCAGACATTTCTCTATCTGTCAAAAGACCCGTTTTCTGGATCAATCTGTCTGCCAATGTAGATTTACCGTGGTCAATGTGTGCCACGATACAAAAATTTCGAATATTTTTCTGTTTGTCCATAGACATGGGCTTCCTCCTTATAACGATCTATATACACATATCAAGGTATTATAACATAAACTATAATCTCAAGTCAAAATAATCCATTGGCTGTTTTATTGTTTTCTCCTGCTTTTCTTAAGAATCTTTCAAACTTTCTTAAGTTTTCATTCATAATTTGTCCATATTTTGATTGTATACTACAAGAGAAGTCAAAAGGACGCCCCCTTTTACTTCCCGCCTGCGGCTCATCCCCGAAAAACAGTCGCAGGCGCCTTCCCAATTTGCAAACCATCTCCATTTTGGATTATTCATAGTAAATACCCCTCCCCTTAAAGAAAAAGCAGTCCTGACGGACTGCTTTTTCTTTGTATGTAATCAAAAAAGAGTCCATTCGGACTCTTTTTGATTACATATAGCCCCTCTTCCAGATAGAAGGTGTGAACAGCATCAGAATCGGGAAAATTTCCAATCTGCCCAGCAGCATGACCAGACAAAGAAGCAGTTTGGAGAAAGGTGAGAAAAACACCAGACTTTCCGTAGGGCCTGCCATATTCAGACCAGGGCCAACATTACTCAGGCAGGTCGTAACCGCCGTCATATTTGTGGCAAAGTCAAATCCATTCAGGGAAATCAGAATGAAAGATCCCAGCAGAATGAAAATATACAGGATGATGAAGCTGGCAACACTTCGTGTTACTTCCGATTCGATTTTAAAGCCGTCCAGTTTGATCAGATTCACAGAACGGGGATGCACAATGTGTCTGACTTCACGCAGCACCAGTTTCACCATAATGATAAAACGGGAAATCTTGATACCACCGGCTGTGGAACCGCCGCAGGCACCAAGGAACAGCAGACAGAACAGGATCGTCTTGGAAAATTCCGGCCAGAGGTCAAAATTCGCCGTAACAAAGCCTGTTGTACTCATAATTGCCGCCACCTGGAAGATCGCATGTCTGAATGCGGACTCCAATGTAGGATAGTATTTATAGATATTGAAAGTGATCAGCAGTGTTGCAGTGACAACGATAAATACAAAGGTACGCAGTTCTTCATTTCGCCACACGTTCTTGAAATCCCGCATGACCATCAGATAGAACAGGTTAAAGTTCACAGAAAACAGCAGCATGAAAATCGTGATGATATATTCAAAATATCTGCTGTTATAGGCTGCGATACTTGCATTTTTATTGGAAAAACCACCTGTCCCTGCTGTGGAGATACCATGGATGATACTGTCAAAAAGAGGCATTCCCCCTGCAAAAAGCAGGATGATCTCCAGAAATGTCAGTACAACATAAATGATATACAATATTTTTGCCGTAGATTTTACTCTGGGTACCAGTTTGGAAACCAGGGGCCCGGGAGCTTCGGCTCGCATCAGATGCATGGTTCTGTCATCACTCAGAGGCATGATCGCCAGCATGAATACCAGAATCCCCATACCACCGATCCAGTGGGTAAAACATCTCCAGAACAGGATCGCATTATCCAAATGTTCAATTTCTGTCAGTGTTGTTGCACCTGTTGTTGTAAAACCGGATACTGTTTCAAAATAGCAGTTGATAAATCCCGGAATCGATTTTGTCAGGTAATACGGAAGTGCCCCGAAAACAGACATAATGATCCAGGAGGCCGCCGCTACGATAAAGCCTTCCCTGCCGTAGATTCGTTTATCTTCCGGCTCACGACTCTGCAGGACTGCCCCTACGACCAGACAGACCACGGCCGCTGCAATAAAGGAAGTTGCCGACAATTCTTCTCTGAAGTAGAACGCCACTACAACAGGCACTGACAGCAGTATCCCTTCGATATGAAGAATATTGCCTAATAAATAGGCGATCATATTATAATTCATACTTTTCCACCAGTCTTAACGTTTATCCAGAATATCTTTCAGATCCATCAGTTTTGTCATTGTAACGATGATAACACTGTCTCCAATTTCGATGGTATCATTACCACCGGGAATAATAATCTGATTGCCGCGAATAATCGTCGCAACTAGAACACCGGATTTCGTCTTCATATTTTTCAGTGGAATGCCCACCACAGGAGACTTTTCATT